>BTUT01000007.1:0-18000 GCA_045862935.1 Acidimicrobiia bacterium | reverse complement strand
CGTGCGAACCAGGACGACCGGTCACGGCCGGCGACGGCGGTGCCGTGCGGGCCAGGAGGGCCGGTGGCCCACCGCAGTGGGCGCAGCGCCCAGGCTAGTCGGTCCGGATCAGTCCCGGGCGAGCAACCCGCGGACGTAGGCGGCCTGGCCGAGGTGCTGGAGGCTGTCGTCGGCGATGCTCACGAGGCGGACACCGAGGGTCACCGGTGGGTCGAAGCGGCGGTCCACGATCCGCTCGAGGGCGCCCTCGGTGAGCCCGGCGAGGAAGGAGCGGGTCCGGGTGTCGACGGCGTCGTGGTAGTCGACGAGCACGCTGATCGACTCGGGGCGCACCTGCGCGACCTGCTCCGAGGTGTGCCCGTAGCCGGTCTCGTCGGGATCGGGCTCGAGTCCGAACCGCTCGGGCCAGTCCCCGGCCACGTACACCTGGTCCTCCTCGAGGATCTCCGACACGTGGTGGTCCTGGATCCGGGTGAGGTGCCAGACGAGCCACGCGATGGGGTTCGCGTCGGGGTCCACCCGGCGGAGCGACGTGTCGAGGTCGAGCCCGACCACGGCCTCACGCACGAGCGGTGGGATGCGTCCGAACAGCTCGAGGTAGATCGCCGCGACCTGCACCGCACCATTGGAGCACGGCGGGTTCGGGTTCGCCACCGCCGACGTCGTCGCCGTAGCGTGCGGCGCGCGCCGCGAGGTCGCGCCGGGAAGGGGGACATCACGATGACTCGCGCACCGCTGAGCACCGCGGCCTACGGTCGCTTCGTCGACACGCTCGCGCGCATCGGCGACGAGTACGCGACCGGTGACTCGCGGGCCTTCGACGAGCTGGAGACCATCGAGGCCTACGGCTACGCGCTCCAGATGGTGGGCCACGTCAGCGAGCTGCTGGTGGAGTCCGACCGTGAGCGCCCGCGCTTCTCGCTCATCGTCTCGCCCGCGCGCAAGATCCTGGGCGACAATCCCGACTCCATCTATCACCACGCGGCGATCCGGGGTGACCGGTCGTACCGGATCCGGGGTCGACGCACGGGACAGGACTACATCTCGTTCACGATCCACGGCACCGACCCCAGCGGGGGCTACGGCGGACCGATCCTCGCCGACATCAACGACGGCGCGTTCCGCTTCGACGACCAGGACCGCTTCGAGCTCGTGCTGAGCGCCACCGCGCCCGCCGAGGGCGATCCCGCGGTGTGGGTGCCCCTCGATCCCGACGCGCGGACCATCATCGTGCGCAACTACTTCGCACACGAGACCTCGGCCCACAACGATCCCGAGCTCCACGTCGTCCTCGACATCGAGCCGCTCGACGAGCTCGGCCCTTCGCCCGTGCTGGACGACGCCACGATGGCCGACCGCCTCGACGAGGCGACCACGATGCTCGAAGCGATCACGATCGGCCTCCGAGCCTTCGGCGGCCCGGCGGGGGTGCCGTTCGTGGCGGACGAGCCCAACCGGGTCGGCTCCCCGTGGAGCTTCCGGGCCACGGGCGAGGCGGTGGCGGGGGCGGTCGACATCTACTACTCGAGCGGGAACTTCGAGCTCGCGCCCGACGAGGCGCTGGTCATGGAGGGCACGATCCCCCCGAGCCGCTTCACGAACGTGATGCTCTGGAACGTCCACATGCAGACCGTCGACTACCGCACCCGTCGCACCTCGCTGAACAACGCCCAGATCGCCCTCGAGCCCGACGGGACCTACCGGATCGTGATCAGCGGCGAGGACCCGGGTGTGCCCAACTGGCTCGACACCGGCGGGCACCGACGGGGCTCGATCTTCTGGCGCTTCCTGCTCCCGGAGGAGCAGCCGGAGACCCCGAGGTGCCGGGTGGTGAAGGTGTCCGAGCTGCGCGCGGGCTGAGTGCGCCCCGGCCGCGTCAGCGGGTGGCCGGCGATCCCCGACGTGCGGCTCACACCTCGGGCCGTGCAGTCCGCAGCCCGGGGAAGCGGCCGAATCCGTGGTCGGAGGTCACCCAGGTGGCGCCGTGCTCCAGCGCGATCGCGGCGAGGAACGCATCGGGCACGTCGTTGCCGCGCAGCCCCAGCGAGCGGCAGAGCCCGGTGAAGATCCCCCAGTGGCGCGCGCCCGGGTCGATCGCGGTGACCGCGGGCGAGGCGCGCATCGCGTCCACGAACTGGAGCGCGACCCGCGTCGGTGTGGGTTCGCGGAAGATGCGGGGGTGCGTCACCACGCGCAGGAACCCGGCCGCGACGTGCTGCGACAGCCCCACGGGCTCCATGCCGCGCCGGGCTCCATCGAGCCATGCTCGGACGGCTTCGTGTCGTGGGGCTTCGGGGCGGTGGGCGTCCACGAGGACGTTGACGTCAACGCAGCGCATCGCCGGGGCTGCCCTCGTCCATGAGGTCCCGGACCGCGCGGGGGTCGGCGAGGTCGACGCCGGGCATCACGCCACTGCCGCCCCACACCGGCAGCTCGGGCACGTCGCGGCGCTCGGGTGGGTGAGGTCGGAGCGCGATCCGCACTGCATCCTCGATCAGCTCTCCGACCGTCTGCCCGCGCCGTGCGGCACTCGCCTTCGCGCGCCGGTACAGCTCGTCGTCGATGCGGATCGTCGTGCGCATCCTGAGCATCTTAGCATCACGGTTGGGCATCGTGTCGTCTCTGCCCAGCGGGCGACCGACGGGGAGCTCGCCGTCGAGGCCCCGTGGAGGCGCCAGCCACTCGGGGTACGGGTCAGGGCCGCGCCTCGATGAGGGCGGCGATCCGGCGCTGTCCCGGGGTGACGCCCCGGAGCCAGGGCTCGTCGAGGCCCGCCGCGAGCAGCATCGTGCGGATCCGCAGGAAGATCGAGTCGGACCGCACGAGGCTGAGCACCTCGAACCAGCCGTAGTCGACCGGGTCGCGACCCACGCCGTCCGCCCAGCGCGCGAGCACGGCGTCGTGGTCGAGGAACCCCTCCAGGTCGCGGCCCGCACCGGCCGCGGTCACCTCGTGGAGACCCACGAACCACGCGAGGTCCATCTCCGCGGGGCCGATCGACGCCATCTCCCAGTCGAGGAGCGCCCGCTGCTCGAAGGCGTCGCCGAACACGACGTTGCCGAGACGGGGGTCGCCCCAGCACAGCGACAGCGGCGGCTCCGGGTCCGGCCGGGTGCTCCCGAGCCAGGTCAGCGCGTCCGTGAGGATGGCCGGGGCGTCCCCGTCGGCGGCCCAGGTGAGGTACTCACGGGCGCGGCGCAGGTCGTGGACGAGCCCTCGCTCGGCGGCGGGGGTGAGCGAGTCGAGGTGGAGGGCGTCCCAGTCGAGGCGGTGCACGCCGGCCAGCGCGTCCACGAAGTCCGTGTGGACGCGGCGCTGCGTGTCGGGGCCGGCCTCGAACAGCGCGCCCCCCGCGACGTACGAGGGCTGCTCGGGCAGGGTGTGGCCCTCGACCCGCTCCATGAGGAGGAAGGGTGCGCCGAGCCAGCGCTCGTCGAGCTCGACGGCCACGGGCATCGCCGCCCGAGCCCCCGCCCGGATCAGCGCCTCCTGCACCCGCGCCTGGCGCTCGAGGTCGTAGGTGGGGAAGATGCCCCCGCCCGCGGGCGGCAGGCGTGCGACCCAGTGGTCGACGGCCTCGCGGCCGCGCGTGGTGCGCGCCACGTCGACCACGAGGGTCTCGCTGGAGTAGCCCGACGCCGCCTTCCGCAGCGGCGCGAGCCGTACGTCGTCGGCCTCGGGATGGCGGGCGCGGATCCAGTCGCGCAGCCCGGCGTGCACGGCGTCGAGATCGCGCTCGTGGGCGGCGACCGTCATCGGGGAGCCTCGAGGAGGTGCTCGCGCTGGTTGGTGGCGAACTCGGCCTGCAACGCGGCGGCGTCGGCCGGGGTGAGGCGCCGGTAGCCGCCGTCGCGCTCGGGGCGCCACCACACGGGGTCGGTCGTCTCCCAGCGCTGCGCCCGCAACGGTTGCTTGTCGACCTTGGCGGTGCCGGTGAGGGGGATGTGCGGGGTGATGCGCACGAACCGCGGGGCCCACTTCGTGCCGAGGTCGCGCTGCGCGCCGAGGAAGGCGACGAACGCATCCGGGTCGAACTCGGCGCCGGGCTCGAGCTCGAGCGTGGCCATCACCTGATCGGACGTCCGCGGGTCGGGGACCGCGTACACCGCGGCGCCCGTCACCCCGGCCATCCGGGCGAGGATCCGCTCGATGGGCGCGGGCGTGAAGTTCTCGCCGTCGACGCGGATCCAGTCGCCGCCCCGACCCGCGAACCAGAAGAACCCGGCGTCGTCGCGGTAGGCGAGGTCGCCCGTCCAGTACCAACCGTTGCGCGTGCGGGCCGCGTCGGCCTCGGGGTTGCGGTAGTAGCCCTCGAACTGGCCCACCGTGTTGTAGCCCACGATCTCGCCGATGCACTCGGTGGCGTTCACCAGCCGGCCGTCGCCGTCGAAGCGGGCGCGCGGGCACTCCTCGCCGGTCTGCGGGTCGACGACGCCGACCTCGGATCCGGGCAGGGGCTGGCCCATCGCCCCCGGAGGGGTTCCGGGCACCGGCAGGATGATCACCGCGTTCTCGCTCGACCCGTAGCCCTCGATCACGGGGACCCCGAACCGCTCCGAGAACGCCTGGATGTCGGGAGCGGACGACTCCGGTGCGAGCACGTACTTCAGCGAATGGTCGCGATCGACCTGCGACGGCGGCGTGGCCAGGATGAACGCGAGGGCGCGGCCCACGGTGCTGAAGAACGTCGCGCCGTAGCGCTGCACGTCGGGGAGGAAGCCCGACGCCGAGAAGCGCCGTCGCAACAGGAGCGTCGCGCCCGTGGCGAGCGCCGGGAGGACGCTCGCGTTCAGGGCGTGGCCGTGGAAGAGCGGCATCGCGCAGTAGAGGACGTCGCCCGGACCGAAGGCGGAGCGCACTGCCACGCGGACCGCGCGGGCCTGGGAGAAGCGCACGGCCTTCGGTGCTCCGGTCGAGCCCGACGTGAAGATGAGCCACAGCAGGGCCTCGGGGCCGGGAGCCGGCTCCGGGAAGGGTGCGTCTCGCAGGCTCGCGGCACGCGCCGCGTACCCCTCGTCGTCGCTCACGAGGACTCGGTCGTCGTCGATGCCCAGGTCGAGGTCGGCGAGGAGCGTGGCCTGGTCCGACGACGTGATCACGAGCTGGCAGTCGGTGTGGCGGATGTCGCGGGCGAGCTCCGCCCCGCGGCGTGTCGGGTTGATGCCCACGATCGTCGCACCCGCGAGCGCGGCCCCGCCGATGAGGAACAGGTGCTCGGGCGTGTTCTCGAGCAGGACGCCGATGTGGAACGGCCCGGGACGGCGCAGCTCCTCGAGCAGTGCCGCACGCGCTCGGCACTCCGCCGCCACCTCACGCCATGTCCAGCGCTGGTCCTCGAAGAGGAGGCCGGGGTTGTCGTCCTCGGACCGGCGGCGCACGAGGTCGGCGACCGTGGCCGGAGCCGCGTCCACCGGGACCGTGGTCGGGGCTGTGCGCCCGGGGAGTCCGCTGTTCGTCATCAGCGCCGCATCGTATTGTCTCGTGAGCACCGTCCGATCCGGGGGAGCACGCGATGGCGCAGGCTGCGGGACAGAGCTCGGGTGCGACCGGCGCGCCTCGCGTCGCCATCGTCGGCGGTGGGTTCGGAGGGATCGCGGCCGGGGTGAAGCTGAAGCGGGCCGGCATCCACACCTTCACCCTCTACGAGCGGTCGGAGCGGGTCGGGGGCACGTGGTGGGACAACCAGTACCCCGGATGCGAGGTCGACGTGCAGTCGCACCTGTACTCCTACGCGTTCAAGCCGTACGACTGGAGTCGCACCCACGCGCGTCGCGAGGAGCTGCACGGATACCTCGAAGAGACGGTGAGCGATCACGGGCTGTGGCCTCACGTACGGCTGGGCACCGCGGTCGACCGCGCGGAGTGGGACGAGGGGACCCACACCTGGACGCTGACGCTCGACAGCGGCGAGACCGACGAGGTGAACGCGCTGATCTGCGCGACGGGCTTCCTCAACGTCCCGCGCTACCCGGACTGGCCGGGGCTCGACGACTTCACCGGGCCCCGGTTCCACTCGGCGCGCTGGCAGCACGAGCACGACCTCACCGACAAGGTGGTCGCGCTCGTGGGCACCGGCTCCACCGCGGTCCAGATCCTGGGAGAGATCCAGCCGATCGCGCGCCAGGTCCACCTCTACCAGCGGGAGCCGGGTTGGGTGATCGCCAAGGGTGAGCGCGACTTCACCCCGGAGGAGCGCGCGAGGCTCCGCACGTACTGGGGACACCGGATCGAGCGGTGGCGGCAGCTCGCCCGCATCGAGAAGGGGGTGCTCAACGGCGCGGTCTACCGGCCGGGGACGAAGACGAACCTCCTCCGGGAGCAGCAGTGTCGCGACTACGTCGCGAGGGAGCTCGCGGACCGCCCCGACCTCGCCGCGCTCGTGATCCCGACCTACCCGTACCCGGGCAAGCGACCGATCTTCCACTCCACGTACTACGCGGCGCTCAAGCAGGACAACGTGGAGCTGGTCCCGCGCGCGGTGGCGTCGGTCACGCCGACGGGCGTCGTCGACGTCGACGGCGTGGAGCGCGCCGCGGACGTCCTCGTGATGTGCACCGGCTTCCAGCCGACGAACTACCTCGCCCACATCGAAGTCGTGGGGCGCGCCCGCCAGAAGCTGCGCGACACCTGGGCGGGGGAGCCGCGCGCGTTCCTCGGGATCACGGTGCCGGGCTTCCCGAACTTCTTCATCCTCTACGGACCGGGCACCAACGGTGGCGAGATCGTCACCATGCTCGAACGCCAGTCGGAGTACGCGGTGCGGGTCGTGAAGCGCCTGGCGCGCGGCGATGTGACCGCGGTGGACGTGAAGCCCCGCTGGGCACAGCGCTACGACCGGTGGCTGCAGTCGAAGATGGCCGGGACGTCGTGGACGATGAGCCACAACTACTTCACCACCGACTCCGGCAAGGTGGTGACCCAGTGGCCCTACGGTCCGACGCTCTACGGGCTCATGACCAAGGTGCTCGGGCGCCCGTCGGAGACCGCTCGCCGGCGGTGACCGCCCGCCGGAGGTGACCGCCCGCCGGAGGTGAACGACTGCCCGTCAGACGGCCCGCCCGTCAGACGGCGAGGCAGGCCGCGGTGCCCCCGTCGAAGCCGGCGCGGAAGAGCGTGACCCGGTCGAACACCGAGCCGCGGTTCACCTCGGACTGCGCGTCGTCGGTCGCGACGAACGCCGCGATCACCTCGTCGAGATCACCGGGCGAGAGCGCGAAGCGCGCCGATCGGCTCGCCGTGGTCCCGCGGTGCATCGCGCCGGCCCACGCGCCGGTGAGGCACTCGGCCGTCGCCCGGGATCGGTTCGTGCCGAGCGCCTGGCCGAGGTCGTGTTGCACCGCGGACGACCACGCGGCCGCGACGAAGACGCCCGCGCCCAGGTCGCCGATCTCGGTGGACGCCTTGGTGAGCGTCGAGCTCGCGTACACGATGCGGTTGCTGTCGGCGCAGTAGACCACCGTGTCGCTCAACACGCCGCCGTCTGATCTGGTGCACGCCGGTGCGCCCGTGGAGCGCACTGCCACGAGCTGCGGCGCTTCGTCGTACGCGCGCACAGCGTTCGTCCAGTAGTCGTCGAGGCTGCGCTCGAGCATGGGCAGCACCTCGTCGAGGGGCAGGTCGCCGTTGATCGCGGCGTCGGCCGCGCTGCGGTAGCCCTCCTCGGTCACCTCGGGGGGCCGGGACCCGTACGCGCGGCAGGCATCCGCACCGCCCTCGAGACCGTCCTGGAGCGCGCTCACCCGGTCGAAGGCGTTGCCGTGCGCGCCCTCCTGGCGGCCGTCGACGCCCGAAGGGTCGCGGAGCGCGAGGAACCCGGCGAGCGCCCGGTCGAGGTCGTCGTCGGAGAGCCGCAGGCGCGTCCCCGAGCCGGTCGCGATCCGGCGGGCCCACGCTCCGGCGAAGCAGTCGGCCTGGAGCTCGGTGTAGACGAAGGCGCCGTCGGGCGCACCCACCCGACCCTGGACGGCATGGCCCCACTCGTGGGCGAGGACGAGGCCGACCGCGAAGTCGCCGTACGAGCCCTCGAGCGTGGGGATCAGCTGCTCGGCGTCGTAGGCCACGAAGTCGCCCTGCTCGCAGTAGAAGGCGTTGCCGGCAACCTCGCGGTACGGGGTGCGGCCACGGGTGCCGCAGCCCGGCGGGGGATCGGTGGAGGTGTAGGGGTGGACGCGCTCGGCCGGGAGCGGCTGGTACGTGCGTCCGTACGTGTCGGGGAGCGCCTCGGTCCAGAAGGCCTGGATGTCGGTGATCGACTCCGCGGGGGTGGCGGCGTAGTGGCCACCCACCGCGCCTGCTGGGGACCCGGGAGGGTCGGTGGCGACGACGGCCACCAGCAGCACGGCCGCGAGGGCCACGCCGGTGAGGCGGAGGTTTCGTCTCTGGGCGCGACGGCGCTTGCGGGAGCTCATGGGCACGAGGAGGAAACGCCGCCCGAGGGGGCGCGGGTTCCGGCTCGACGCCCGCTCGCTGAGGGCTCGCTCAGGATCGCGGGGCTCGGGGGCAGACTCTCGGGATGGTGGTGGGGTCGGCACGCGTCGAGGAGCGCCGCTGGCGGGGTGAGGGCGCGGTGGTGCTGCGCGTCGGGACCACCGAGGCGACGTTCCTGCCGGATCTCGGGCTGACCGGGGTCTCGCTGCGTCACCACGGGCGTGAGCACCTCGCCGTCCCGGGGGGCCCGGCGGCGCTGCGCGCCGGGCACACCCTCGGCCTCCCGCTGCTCGCACCATGGGCCAACCGGCTGAGCAGTCGCCGATACCGCGCGGGGGGGGTGGACGTCGATCTCCGTCGGCGCCGGCTCCACACCGATGCCGGCGGGCGTCCCATCCACGGGCTCCTCGTGGGCGCTCCCGGGTGGCGGGTCGTCGAGGCCGTGGGCCGGCGCGACGTCGCCCGGCTGCGCGCGGTGATGGACCTCGACTGCCCGTCGTTCCCGTTCCCCCATCGCATCGAGGTGCTCGCGACGCTCCGGCCGGGGCGCCTGGGGATCGACACGACCATCGTGCCCACGGGTCGGCGGCCGGTTCCCGTGTCGTTCGGCTGGCACCCCTACCTCCGGGTGCCGGGCTCGCCACGCGCCGGGTGGCGGTTGCGCCTGCCGGCGCGGGACCACTGCCTGCTCGACGAGCGCGGGATCCCGACCGGCACGCGGGTCCGCGAGCCGGCCGAGTGCGCACCGATCGGCCGCCGGACGTTCGACGACCTCTACGCGCTGCAGCCGTCCCGCACGCTCGCGCTGGAAGCCGACCACGCGGCGGTGAGGATTCGGCTGGTCGCGGCGTACCCGTTCGCGCAGGTGTGGGTGCCGCAGGGCAAGCGGTACGCGGCTCTCGAGCCCATGACCGCACCGACCAACGCGCTCGTCGACGGCTCGGCACCGGTGGTGGTCCCCGGCGACTCGTTCACTGCAAGGTTTGCCGTGGAGCTCCGGTGACGAACTGCGCGGCGCGCACGGCGGCAAGGTGGGTGAAGGCCTGGGGCATGTTCCCGAGCATGCGCCCCGACATCGGGTCGTACTCCTCGGAGTAGAGGCCCACGTCGTTCGCCAGCCCGGTGAGCCGGTCGAACAGCGCACGCGCCTCGGCGACCCGGCCCTGCATCACGTAGTTGTCGACCAGCCAGAACGAGCACGGGAGGAACACGCCCTCGCCCGGTGGCAAGCCGTCGGCGGCCGCGTCGGTGCGGTAGCGCAGCACGAAGCCGTCGTGGAGGAGCTCGCGCTCGATCGCGGTGACGGTGCCGACGATCCGCTCGTCCGTCGGGGGGAGGAAGCCCACGATCGGGAGCTGGAGCAGCGCGGCGTCGAGCTGCTTCGACCCGAACGCCTGGGTGAACGATCCGAGCTCGGCGTCGTAGCCCTCGGTGCACACGAGCGCGTGCACGTCGTCGCGGGCCTGGCGCCAGCGGTCGAGCGGTGCGGGCAGGTGGAATTGCTCGGCCGACGACACGGCGCACGAGAACGCGAGCCAGGCCATCACCTTCGAGTGGGTGAAGTGTTGCCGCTCGCCGCGCACCTCCCAGATGCCGTCGTCGGCGTCGTGCCACGCGCCCTCGAGGTACTCGACGAGCGCGGTCTCGAGCGCCCAGGAGTCGGCCGTGTGGTCCTCCTCGCCGTCCGCCGGCGGGAACATCAGCCGCATGAGGTGCAGCGAGCCGATGGTCTCGCCGTACACGTCGAGCTGGAGCTGGCCGTGGGCGGCGTTGCCGATGCGCACCGGCGCCGAGCTCTCGTAGCCCGGCAGCCACGGCACCTCGTACTCGGTGAGCCGCCGCTCGCCGAGCACGCCGTACATGATCTGGAGGTCGGCGGGGTCACCGGCCGCGGCCCGCAGGAGCCAGTCGCGCCACGCGTGCGCCTCCTTCCAGTACCCGCCGGCCATCAGCGCGTCGAGCGTGAGCACGGAGTCGCGCAGCCAGCAGTAGCGGTAGTCCCAGTTGCGCACGCTGCCGATCCACTCGGGGAGCGAGGTCGTGGGAGCAGCCACGATGCCCCCGGTCGGCGCGTAGGTGAGCGCCTTGAGGGTGACGAGCGAGCGCATGATCGTGGCTCGCATCTCGGGCTCGCAGGACGCGGCCCGCACCCAACGGTTCCACCACGCGACGGTGTCGCGGCGCAGACGGTCCGCGTCCCCGGGGCGGGGGGCCGGCTCGTGGGAGGGGTACCACGCGAGGACGAACGGCACGCGGTCGCCCGCGTCCACCACGAACTCCGAGACCGTGCTCTGTCCCGCGCCCACGTGGGGCACGTCCGTGGTGAGCGCGAGCGCGTCGGGCCCGGCGACCGCGCGGAGCTGCCCGTCGAGCGTGCGCACCCACGGCACGATCGCGCCGTAGTCGAAGCGGACGCGCAGGTCCATGTACATCGGCACGCGGCCCGAGACCCCTTCGACGATGCGAACCACCTGGACGGCCTTGCGGCGGATGGGCATGAAGTCGATCAGCCGCACCACTCCGTCGTCGGTGTGGAACGTGGTCTCGAGCACGAGCGTGTCGCCGTGGTACTCGCGCTCGACGCGCTGGAGCCCGCCCGCCGGCCCGATCAGCCAGCGACCGTGGTCGTGGGTGCCGAGCAGCGACGCGAACACTGCGCCGGAGTCGAAGCGCGGGACGCACATCCAGTCGATGGAGCCGTCGTTGCCCACGAGGGCCGCCGTGTGGGTGTCGCCGATGAGGGCGTAGTCCTCGATGCGCAGGGCCACGGCCGGAGCGTAGCGAGCGCCCGGGGTCTCACGGCTCGGTCCGGGCGGGGACGCGAAGCGACGGGGAGCGACCGCATTCGGCTATGACGGCGGCATGCACGACACCGAACCGGGGACCCAGCCCGGCGAGCGGTCCGGAGGTCCGCTCACCGGGGTGACCGTCGTCGATCTCACCCGGGTGCTCGCCGGCCCGTTCGCCACGATGGTGCTCCACGATCTGGGTGCACGGGTGATCAAGGTCGAGCGTGCGGGCGCGGGGGACGACGCGCGCGGCTTCGGGCCGTTCGTCGGGGAGCGGTCCGCCTACTTCACGTCGCTCAACTGCGGCAAGGAGAGCATCGCGCTGGATCTCGAGGAGCCGGGAGATCGCTCGGTCCTCGAGCGCCTGCTCGGGCACGCCGACGTGGTGGTGGAGAACTTCCGGCCCGGGACGATGGATCGCCTCGGCTTCGGCTGGGACGTGCTGCACGCGCGCCACCCCCGGTTGATCTACGCGGCGGTGTCCGGGTTCGGCCGGAACGGTCCGTACTCCCAGCGACCCGCCTACGACATGGTCGTGCAGGGGATGGGCGGGGTGATGAGCATCACCGGCGAAGCCGGCGGACCCCCGACCCGCGTCGGCGCGTCGGTCGGCGACATCACCGCGGGCCTGTTCCTGGTGGCGGGAGTCAACGCGGCGCTCTACCACCGCGCGCTCACCGGTGAGGGCATGCTCGTGGACGTCGCCATGCTCGACGGCCAGGTCGCGATCCTCGAGAACGCGATCGCGCGCTACACGGCGATGGGGGAGGTGCCCGGCCCGATCGGCGCGCGCCACCCGTCGATCACCCCGTTCGCGGCACTGCGCACGGCCGACGGCGAGGTGATCGTCGCCGCGGGGAACGACAAGCTGTTCGCGATGCTCTGCGAGGTGGTCGGCCGCCCCGCGCTCGCCACCGACCCGCGCTTCCGCTCGAACGGCGACCGCTGCGCCCACGTCGACGTGCTCCACCACGAGCTCGAACGCGCGCTCGCCGCGCGGACCACTGCGGAGTGGCTCCCGGTGCTCGAAGCCGCAGGCATCCCGTGCGGACCGCTGAACGACGTGGAAGCAGTGGTGAGCGATCCGCAGGTCCGGGCCCGGCACATGGTGGTCGCGATCGACGATCCCCGGGTGGCCCCGCTGCGGGTCGCCGGCAACCCGATCAAGCTCTCGGCGTTTCCCGAGCTCACGGTGCGGCCCGCCGCACCGGACCTCGACGAGGACCGCTCGGCGATCCTGCGCGAGCTCGGGCTCACCGGCTGACGAGCGGTCACGCGGCGCCGTAGCGGCGTTCGAGGCGTCGGTCGGGGACCAGCCACATCAGCGCGACGACGACGTAGATCGCGATCGCGATCCACCGGTTCACGAACGCGAGGCCGATCGCCGCCGCGTAGAGGACCGTCGACGCCTTGCCCTTCCGGTCGCGCCCCAGCGCGCGGGCGAGGGCCGAGTCGGTGCCCTCGTGGCGCACGATCACCAACTGGAGGATCACGTAGGCGATCGCGGCGCAGGCCAGCACGACGCCGTAGATCGCGACCGGCGTGGTGGCGAAGTCGTTCTCGCCCATCCACGCCGTCGCGAACGGGAAGAGCGACAACCAGAAGAGCAGGTGCAGGTTCGCCCAGAGGACCCCGCCGGTGACCTCACTCGTCCGCTTGATGAGGTGGTGGTGGTTGTTCCAGTAGATCCCGAGGTACACGTAGCTCAGGACGTAGCTGTGGAACACGGGCACGTGCGGCCGCAGGGCGTGCAGGGATGCCTCGTGGGGGACCTCGAGCTCGAGCACCATGATGGTGATCGCGATCGCGATCACCGCGTCGCTGAACGCCTCGAGGCGCCCCGGCGTCATGACCGGGCTCGACGGCCCCGGAGCGCCGTCCGCGGCGCGGTCGCCAGGTGTCGGCACGGCCCGAGTGTCGCGTCGCCGACCGCCGGGGAGGGGGACCCCGCCGCCCCGAACGGACCTCGAGGTCAGCGGCCGTGGAAGTGCGGGTCCCGTCGCTCCAGGAACGCGGCCGCGCCCTCGGTGAAGTCGTCGCTCGCCCAAGCGGCTCGGATCGCCACGTCCACACCGGGCTGGTCGTCGTCGCGACCCGACACCGCGGCGCGGATCGATCGTTGGTGCGCGACGTGCGACAGCGGCGCGTTGCGAGCGATCTCGCGTGCCATCGTGAGCGCCTCCGCCTCGAGCGCGTCCTTGGCGACCACGCGGTTCACCAGGCCGATGCGGGCGGCTTCCGCCGCGTCGATCCGTCGCCCCGTGAAGAGGATCTCGGACGCCTGCCCCGGCCCCACCAACGCGACCAGGGTCGACGTCGCGGCGTGGGGATAGCCGACCCCGAGCCGGGCGGCCGGGATGCCGAACTGCGCGTCGTCGCTGCAGAGGCGGATGTCCGCCGAGAGCGCGATCATCACGCCGCCGCCCAGGCAGTAGCCGTGGATCATCGCGATCGAGGGCTTCTCGAGCACCGGCTCGCCGGTCGGCTCGGGTGTCCCGCCGGTGGGAGACGGGGCGGGGATCTGCCCGGCGCCGAGCTGGGCGATGTCGGCTCCCGACACGAACGCGCGGTCGCCCGCCCCGCGGACCACCACCACCCGCACCGCGGGGTCGGCGGCGAACGCGGCGCGGACGCGCCCGAGCGCCCCGAGCATCTCGCCGGTCATGGCATTGTGCTTCGAGGGATTGTCGAAGACGATCAACCCGATGCCGTCGTCGTCGACCTCGGCTCGGAGCTGTTCGCAGCCGGTGTCCACGGCCGGCGACCGTAACAGGGTGGCGGGCGCGACCCGCCGGCGACGCGAGGAGGTGCAGGTGCCTGGTCCACTCGAGGGCATCCGGGTCGTCGACCTGACCCGGGCCCGCGCAGGTCCGACGTGCGTGCGCCAGCTCGCGGACCTGGGCGCCCAGGTCGTGCAGGTGGCGGATCCGCGCTCGGGGGACATCGCCGGGTCCGACAGCGCGAACCTCCAGCGCAACAAGCGGTCGGTTGCGCTCGACCTCCGGCATCCCGATGGGCGGGCGGCGTTCCTCGCGCTCGCCGACCGGGCCGACGTGTTCGTCGAGAACCTGCGCCCCGCGGTGAAGCACCGGCTCGGCATCGGGCCCGACGTGCTCCTCGGCCGCAACCCGAGGCTCGTCTACGCCAGCCTCTCGGGCTTCGGCCAGACCGGCCCGTACGCCGACCGGGGCGGGCTGGACCAGGTCGCGCAGGGGCTCGGCGGCCTCATGTCGGTGACCGGGCCGCCGGGGACCGGTCCGTGGCGCGTCGGGATCGCGATCAGCGACACCGCGTCGGGCACGTTCCTCACCCAGGGCGTGCTCGCCGCCCTGTACGCCCGGGAGCGCACGGGACGCGGTCAGTGGGTGCACACCTCGCTGCTCGAGTCGATGATCAACTTCATGGACTTCCAGGCGTGCCGGTGGCTCACCGACGGCGAGGTCCCCGCGCAGCAGGGCAACGACCACCCCACGTTCTTCCCGATGGGCACCTACCGCTGCGCGGATGGCTTCGTGAACATCGCCGGGCTCAAGGGTCTCGACGTGTTCCTCGGGGCGCTCGGCCTCGAGGGGCTGCTCGGCGACCCGAGGTTCGCGACCGACGAGGCCCGCAAGGCCAACCGCGAGGCGTTCAACGCCGCGTGCGAAGCCCGCCTCGCGGCCATGCCGGCGGCCGAGTGCGTGGCGCGGCTCAACGCGCTCGACATCCCGGCCGGCCCCGTCTACGCACTCGACCAGGTGTTCGCCGATCCCCAGGTGCGCCACCTCGACGTCTACGAGACGCGCGACGATCCCGGCGGCGGTCGGGTCGCTCTCCTGCGCTACCCGGTGACGCTCACCGACACGCCGGCCTCGATCCGCTCGGGTCCGCCGCGCACCGGAGCGGACACGCGTGCCGTGCTCACCGAGCTCGGGTACGGGGACGCGGCGATCGACGCGCTCCTCGCTGCGGGTGCGGCGGGGGTCGGTGAGGCGCGATCGAGCTGGCTGGCGTGAACGTCGCCGGCACCGGTCGCTGACGTGAGCGGGCGCCGTCCGACGGCTCAGCGGTCAGCGGGACGCGTCGCCGCGCCGGTACTCGGCGGTGAGCGCGTCGAGGCGCTGGCGCAGGTCGTCGTCGAGGGTGACCTCGAGGGCCGCCAGGCTGTCGGCGAGCTGCTCGGGACGGCTCGCGCCGACGATCGGCGCGGTGATCACGGGGTCGGCGAGCACCCACGCGACGGCGAGCGTCACGAGCGACATGCCGGCTTCGGCGGCGACGGCCTTCAGCGCGTCGACCGTCGCGAAGACGCGGTCGTGCCAGTAGCGGTCCTGGTAGATGGTGGCGGCGTTGGCGAGGGTGAAGCGAGTGCCGTCGGTGGGCGGGCCCGGCGCGTGCTTGCCCGAGAGCATGCCGCCGGCGATGGGGTTGTAGGGGATCACCCCGACGCCTTCGTCACGGCACAGGGGGAGCAGCTCACGCTCGATCTCGCGGAAGAGGAGGTTGTACCGGGGCTGCACGCTCTCGAACCGGGTGAGGCCCAGGGCTTCGCTCCGGCCGAGCGCACGCGCGAGCTGGTACGCGAGGAAGTTCGAGCAGCCCACGTAGTGCACCTTCCCCGCGTGCACCAGGTCGTCGAGCGCACCGAGGGTCTCGTCGATCGGCGTGGTCGGGTCGGGGAAGTGCAGCTGGTACAGGTCGATGGTGTCGGTGCCGAGCCGCCGGAGCGACGCGTCGACCGCCTCCATCACGTGCTTGCGGGAGCTGCCCATGTCCCAGGGGTTCGGGCCCATGGGACCGAAGCACTTCGTGGCGAGGATCACCTCGGCGCGACGGCCGCGCAGCCACCGGCCGATGATCTCCTCGGTGCGGCCGGCGGTCGAGCGGTCGCCGCCGAGCGGGTACACGTCGGCGGTGTCGATGAACGTGATCCCGGCCTCGAACGCGCGGTCGAGGATCGCGAAGGAGGTCTCCTCGTCACACTGGAGGCCGAACGTCATGGTGCCGAGGCAGAGTCGCGACACCGAGAGGCCGGTGCGACCGAGCTTCACGTGCTGCATCAGGACGCGGTGATCCGGCCGCGAACCCAGGCGATGCTGCCGGCCGCGGGCATCGCGTCCTCCCACCCCGCGAGTCGGCGGTCCACGTCGTCGCGGGTGGGGGCGATCCCCAGGACCTCGACGGTGACGGCCGACGTGGGCAGGTGCTGGGGGAAGATGTCACCGACCCCGTCGGACGCGAGGGGCTCGACCGGCTCGAACATCGCGTACACCTCGCCGGTGTCGACCACCCACATCACCTCGTAGCGGCCCCCGTCGGCGTCGCTCCACTCGTGCCCGAACGCGACCTCCTCGGACGCGCGCCGGCGAGGATCCGCGTCGTAGAACTCCTCGATGTCCATCGTGCGGATGCTACGTGGAGGCGCGCACGCCGCGTGGGGGTGCGGTCGAGCCGCGGACGACGAGATGGCCGCGCAGCGTCTCGAGGATCACCGCGGAGTCGTCCCAGTGGTGGTCGAGCAGCAGGCTGACGGCGGCGCGGCCCATCTGCTCCTTCGGGGCGTGGACCGTGGTGAGCGGCGGGCTCGTGAACTCGGCCACCGGGATGTCGTCGGCGCCGATCAGGCTCACGTCGCCGGGAACGGAGATCCCCAGCTGGGAGGCGCGGCTGAGGAATCCGACCGCCTGGCTGTCCGCGAACACGGCCACGGCCGTGACCTCGGGGTGGAGCTCCTCGGCGAGCCGCACACCCCCGGTGGCGGAGGGCGGGACGTCGTACACGATGCGGATGTCGTGGTGAACGGCCAGCCGGCGAACGTGGCGCAGCCGCGCCTCAGTGGCCGCGAGGCCCTTCGGACCGCTCACCCACAGGATGCGCTCGTGGCCGAGGTCGAGGAGGTGCTCGATCTGGGTCTCCACCGTGAACTGCTGGTCGAGCACCACCCCGTGCGCGCCGCGGGAGCGACGGTTCGCGTACACGATGGGCACGCCGGAGGAGTGCGAGCCGTGGGCTCGGCGGGCGGAGCAGATGATCATGCCCGCGCTCCACTGTGAAGCCGCCCGCACCGCCTCGCGCTCTCGTGCGGGGTCTCCGTCGGTCTCCACGATGACGAAATCGAATCCGCGAACTCCCGCGGCCTGCCGGGCGGCCTGGCAGATCACCGCGAAGTAGGAGTTGGTGATGGCAGGGATGATCGCGGCGATCGCCGTCGACCGGCCGGTGATGAGGCTGCGGGCCATGCGGTTCGGCTCGTACTGGAGCGCCCGCGCGGCGGCTTCCACACGCGCGCGGGTCGCGGGCCGCACCATGTCGGGACGGGAGAGCGCGCGCGACGCGGTCGAGACGGTCACCCCCGCCCGCTCGGCGACGTCGACGAGCCGGGCCGCACCGCGCGGCTCCACGCCGGAATGCTAGAACGCCGCCGAGCGCGCTCGCGGCGGCGTACGAGTCGCCGGATCGGAGGGAGGCCGGGTCCGTGGACACCTGGGGGCTGCGGGACCGCACGAGCATCGTGGGTATCGGCGAGACGCGCTACTGGAAGGCGGGTGGGGCAGACCGCACCGAGTTCGAGCTCGCGTGCGAGGCCGTGCGGCGCGCGGTCGAGGACGCGGGCTTGTCGCTCGCGGACGTCGACGGGCTGAGCGTGTACTCCGGCGAGCGCAGCGAGCCCACCGACGTCGCCCAGGCGCTCGGCCTGGGCGCGCTGCGCTACGTGTCGCTGTACCCGGGCGGCGGGAACTCCGCGTGCGCGGTGGTGCACCACGCGGCCCTCGCGGTCGCGGGCGGCTCGGCCGACGTGGTCGTG
>BTUT01000006.1:0-18252 GCA_045862935.1 Acidimicrobiia bacterium | reverse complement strand
CCGTCAGCGAGGACTTTCGTGTCCGCCCACAGGGAGTATCTGCTGTCCGTCGTCATACGACGGCCGCACTCGCGGGATCCACACGTTCAACATCCGTTCGTACCAGCAGAACCTCTACCTCGGTTGGATCCAGAACTTCTAGACCTCGCCGTCTCCGTATCGGCCGTGCCCCGTGGGGGTCGTACAACCAGGCGTGGGCAGGGGTGAGTCAGATCGTCAAGTGCTTGTGATCGCAGGCCATCAGCGAGGGGCTGGGCTGGGCAGCCGCCCATTACAGCCTCTTGCGCGTGCGGAGGAAGAATGGACACAGGTGGCACAAGAATGGATCACCCGAGGCGCAGGCCGGCTTGGATCGACAACCTATGCCCCGCGCCGTTGCGCTCACGTCGCCCGCTGTGGATGGCGGAATTCCGCCAGAACGCACAGCGCTCAGCGCTGATGCGCCGACAGCGAGGGGGGTCTCGCTCAGGTTGGCCCTCCCTGGAGCGGGACGCCTCGCTCACAAGTCGGGCCGGGTCGTGAGCAGAGGCACGGCGGACGCCACCCGACGCGTGATCGCGTGGGTCGCGACGGTGGTGCTGGTCTGCGGCGCGGCGGTCTCGGAACGGTCGATCACGGCCGTTGCGTGGGTGGCGTCGAGCCGCGGTCGCGACGCTACTGCGGCAGGCGACGCGCGCCGATACTGGCAGGCACACCCGCGGATCAGGAGCAAGAGGTTCAGGGCGCAGCCGACGATCGCCAATCTGAAGAGCGAATTCCGTGTCGTGGAACCGGTCCTAGCCAAGTACGAAGCCGTCTTCGAGCGTGCCGTCGAGTTGAGCTCGGGAGTAAGAATCAACTTCTTCACGAGCAAGCTCGACAGGGATCCCGAACCTCTGCGCATGGACGACAGGGCACTCGACGTCCTGATGAGCAAGCTGATCGCGGCAACCGACGACATCGCAGACAACCCCGCGGCCGCTCAGACCGCCCGGATTCGACGCTTGGCGAGAAGGGGTCGCGTCGAGTTGGTCTGGAACGTCATTGCCATCTCCGATGAGCGCCAGTGCCTCGTCAGTAACCCTCTCTCGGCCGACGTAGCACCGCTCGTGTCGAGCGCCGACAGCGGGGAGTCCTGCGTGGCTGGATTGAACTTCACGGGGACGCCCGAGAAGTACGTGGCCGTCTCCAACCAGGTGGTGGTCCTCCTCGACACCGGAAGATGGGGTGCGCAGTTCGCGAACGAGCTCCCCGAGTACTACGAGAACCAAGATCTCCGTGCGCCACAACGGCTCGGCCCAGACCAATGGATGGCGCTCACCATTGTCCACGAGGCCGGACACGCGTTGTTGGGGCTGACGGGCTTGAGCGGTACCCTCACCGAAGACGAGGAGCACGAACTCTTCGTGGAACCACTCGAATCCGAGCTGTACGACTACTTCTGCGGCTTGCCGAAGCGGTCGTTCAAGTACCTGTCGCCACTGCACGTCGACACGCGGGACACGAGTCATCCTGGTTGAACGCCACGGAGGGAGTTCAATGGGTCCCCGCCCCTGTCGTGCGAAGGTACTCCGCACCGCCTTGGCGAAGGAGAAGGTGACCTTGACGCGGAATGTCGGCGACCGGCGGCCGTGCCCCGTGGAGTGGTGCAACTCGACGTCGCGCGCGCGGTGCTCAGCGCGGTTGATCGGGTTGTCAGGATGCGATCTTCGCGGCGGTGATCTCTGCGAGCAAGACGGGTTCGTCGGGCTGGTCGTAGAGGGCGTTCATGGAGCCTTGGGAGAGGTGGCGGCGGTCGTGTCCATCCCTTGAGCGATGAGTAAACCACCTTGAGCGATGAGCGGCGTCGAGTTCCGGAGTGCGTGGTGGAGCAGAGCGACTGCCGACCTCGACGCCGTCACCGACCAGCGCTACACGCCAACCGCGCTCGAAGTCCTGCGCGCCCGCGACGACGCCACCTACGACGACGCCGACCCACACACCATCACGATCGCCGGTGCGGAGGTGCAGTTCCAGGACGTCGAGCCGGTCGACGACGCCGACGTGGCGCACCGACGACAAGGACCTGCTCTACGTCGCTGGACACGCTCACGCGCTGGCCGCCGCAACACGCATGCGACTCCTCGCCGCCGATGCGCAGATCGAGGCGACGGTTCCCGTGGCCTCCACCGGCGCGCTGCTCGCCACCAAGCTCCACGCCTACCTGGACCGGCGGCGCGTCGCCGGCATCGGCGCACGCGGCCCAGATGGCCTCGACCGCCATGTCGGGCTCGGACCGTCACCTCGACCACGAAGGACGATGCGAGTTGCGGGTCAGCTCGACCCAACTCGACCACAGAGCTGGCGTTCGATCACGTCCCGTTCCGTCCAGCCCGGACGAGCCCATCGAGCGCGTCGGCGATGACTCGGTCGCGCTGCTCTGTGACGGCGCGCCGGCGCGGTGGTGCTCCGGGCGGTGGGCCGTGGGTGCTCAGCCCCGCATCGGTGCGTTGAGGTAAGCGTCGAGCAGGATCGGTGCGGCCACCGCGAGCGCGCGCACCGGATCGGTGAGCTGCGGGTCGCGCGCGAGCAGCAGTCGCGCGTTGAAGATCGATCCGCGCGCCTGGCGGTCGGTCTCCTCGATCGCGCCGACCTGCCGGTCGTCGGCGTCGAGCAGGACGATGTCCGCCGACCTGCCGGTCATCGTCTGCTTGAGCTGGACCGTGAGCACGTGATCCCCGCCGTGCTTGCACTTCAGCTTGGTGAGACGCGCCTGCGTATGGCTGACGTTGGCCAGCGTCCCCGCCGCGGTGGACACGTCGAGGCCCGTCACCCGCCGCTCGTGGCCCTTGCCGTGGATCCCGGCCGTCACCGTGAGGACCGCCCCTCCGCCGAGATCGCACAGCCGCGACGTGGTGCCCTCGCACCACAGTCGCGCCACGTCGTGGCCGGTCGCGTCCCTCACCCAACGCCAGCCGGCGGGCGCGCGACCGCCACGCATCTCGACGTCGAGGCTCGTGTGGCGCAGCACCGACTCGAGGTCGCCGGTGAGGTCACCCGACGGCGCACCCCCCGCTCCCGAAGCCGCGGCGGTGCTCGTTCCCGTTCCCGAGGCGGCGGCCGGGGCCCCGCCACCGGGCAGCGGGTCCTCCCCCTGCACGCCGTCGTCGGCGACCCAGGCCGTCCAGGCCGCGCCGTCCCAGTAGCGGAGCTGATGGCGCCCGGTGGGATCCGGGTGCCACGCCGCGTCACTCGTCGTCATCGTCCGTCTCCCGACCCGCTCCCGGCCCGCGCACTCTAGGGATCCCTCAGGCCGGGCTCAGGATCGGGGCCCCGGAGAGGGCCGGGCTCAGGGGATTCTCAAGCAGCACTCGCGACGATCAACCCATGACCCTCGCGGACACCACCGAGCGCGTCCCCCGCGCCGACGAACGACCGCACCGCCCCTTCCCCAGGGTGCAGCCTCCGGTGGTGGACGTCGTGGTGCCCGTCCACAACGAAGCCCGTGCGCTCGCCGCGAGCATCGGGCGCCTGCACCGGTTCCTCACCGACGAGTTCCCGTTCGCGGCCCGGATCACCATCGCCGACAACGCGTCGAGCGACGAGACCCCGGCGATCGCCGACGACCTCGGCCGGCGCCTCCCCGGGGTCCGCGTCCTCCACCTCGCCGAGAAGGGTCGGGGTCGCGCGCTGCGCGCCGCGTGGACCACGAGCGACGCCGCCATCGTGGCGTACATGGACGTCGACCTCTCGACCGATCTCGACGCCCTCCTCCCGTTGATCGCACCGCTCGTGTCAGGTCATTCCGATGTGGCGATCGGGTCGCGGCTCGCTCCGGCCGCGTCGGTCGCACGCGCGCCGCGGCGTGAGCTGATCTCGCGCGCGTACAACCTGCTGCTGCGCTTCGTGCTCGCGACGCGTATCCGCGACGCACAGTGCGGGTTCAAGGCCGTGCGCGCCCCGATCGCCCGCAGGCTCCTCCCCGCGGTGCAGGACGAAGGTTGGTTCTTCGACACCGAGCTGCTGCTCCTCGCCGAGCGCAACGGGCTCCGGGTGCACGAGGTGCCGGTCGACTGGATCGACGACCCCGACAGCCGGGTCGACCTCGTCGGCACCGCGTGGACCGACCTGCGCGGCACGTGGCGCATGCTGCGCACGTTCGCCGGGGGCCGTGGTCGGGTCGACCTCGGCGCGTCCGCACGCCCGCCGCTCGCCGACGACTTCGGTCGGCGCACGGTGAGCTTCGCGCTCATCGGGATCGTGAGCACCGTGGTGTCGCTCGGGTTGTTCCTCGTGCTGCGTGACCCGCTCGGCGCGGTGGCTGCGAACGCCGTCGCGGTGAGCGCCACGTTCCTCGGGAACACCTGGGCGAACGCCCGGCTGACCTTGAGGATCGCGCGGCCCCGTTGGCGGGAGGCGGTCGCGCTCTACGTCGGGTCGCTCACGCTGACCAGCGTCGCCCTGTGGGCCGTGGAGGGCGCCGGCGGCGGGCTCGGGGCCGAGCTCGTGGCCCTCGCGATCACGTCGCTGATCGCGACCACCGTCCGCTTCGTCGTGATGGCCCGGGTGGAGCCGTGAACGTCGATCCTCACGTCTCTCACGTCCTCCGCGTCGACCTGCGCCCGGCGGTCCGATGACCGCGACCCTCGTCGAACCCGCCGCTCCCGTCGCTCCCCCCGCCGACCCCGAGGCGGCGGCGCCCGGTCCCCCCGCTGGGCGCCGCCGCCGGTCGGTGGCCCACCGGTGGTGGCGGGGGCCCGAGTCCGATCCCGCGTGGGCCCGGCCCGCGCTCCTCGCGCTCCTCGCGCTCAGCGCGCTCCTCTACCTCTGGGACCTCGGCGCGAGCGGCTGGGCGAACCGGTACTACGCGGGTGCCGTACAAGCGGGCACCCAGTCGTGGAAGGCGTTCCTCTTCGGATCCACCGACGCCGCGAACTTCATCACGGTCGACAAGACCCCGCTCTCGCTGTGGCCGATGGCCCTCTCCGCGCGCGTGTTCGGGCTCAGCTCGTGGAGCATGCTCGTGCCCCAGGCGCTCATGGGCGTCGCGACCGTCGGGTTCCTGTACGCCACGGTGAAGCGCTGGTTCGGCGCGGGTGCAGGGCTGGTCGCCGGGCTGGTGTGCGCGCTCACCCCCGTCGCGGCGCTGATGTTCCGCTACAACAACCCCGACGCCGCGCTCACGCTGCTCATGACGGTGGGCGCGTACTGCCTGACGCGCGCGCTCGAGCGCGACTCGACGGGATGGATCCTGCTGTGCGGGCTGTCGATCGGTCTCGCGTTCCTCGCCAAGGAGCTCCAGGCGTTCCTCGTGCTCCCCGCGTTCGGGCTCGCGTACCTCATCGCGGGGCCGCCGCGCCTCGGACGGCGCCTGTGGCACTGCGTCCTGCTCGGGCTCGCCACGATCGTGGGGGGCGGCTGGTGGGTCGCGATCGTGCAGCTGTGGCCGGCGTCGTCACGTCCCTACATCGGCGGCTCGCAGGACAACACGTTCTGGAACGTGCTCTTCGGCTACAACGGCTTCGGGCGCCTCACCGGCAACGAGACGGGCAGCGTCGGCGGAGGGCCACCGGGAGGCGGCGGACGCTGGGGAGCGACCGGCCTCACCCGGCTCTTCAACCCTTCGTACGGCGGGCAGGCGTCGTGGCTGATCCCCGCGGCCGTGATCCTGCTCACCGCGGGGCTGCTGTGGACCGCGTTGGCCCCCCGCACCGATCGCACCCGCGCGGGGCTCGTGCTCTGGGGCGGATGGCTCGGGGTGACCGGGCTGGCGATCAGCCTCGGCGAGGGGATCATCCACGAGTACTACACGATCGCACTCGCTCCGGCGATCGGCGCGGTGATCGGCATCGGCGGGTCGCTGATGTGGCGCCACCGCGACCACCCGATCGCCCGCGTCACGCTCGCGATCGCGGTCGCGGTGAGCGCGTTCTGGGCCGCGCGCCTGCTCGAACGCACACCTGACTGGGAGCCGTGGCTCCACGACGTGGTGCTCGTGGGTGGTCTGGGACTCGCGGTCGCGCTGCTCGTCCCCTGGACGCGCCCCCGCGTCGCGACCGGCGTGCTCGCCGGGGCCGTCGCGGTCGTGCTCCTCGCTCCCGCGGCCTCCACCCTCGAGACGGTCTCGACCCCGGCGAGCGTAGCCATCCCCCTGGCCGGTCCGGCCGGTACGCGGGGGCCGGGTGCGGGACCCGGCGCGGGGCCCCCGGCCTTCCGGGGCGGACCGCTCCCCGGCGGGCAGATCCCCGGCGGGCAGGGACTGGGGCCGGGCGGCCAGATCCCCGGCGGCCAGTTCCCCGGCGGCCAGGGACTGGGGCCGGGCGGCCAGGTCCCCGGCGGGCAGGTCCCGAGCGGGCAGCCGCTCGGACCCGGTGGCCAGGCCCGGGGCCCCGGCGGGGGCATGAACGGGCTGCTGAACGGCGCGGAGGTCGGTGAGCAGATCACGCGGCTCCTCGAGGACGGCGCCGACGGCTTCCGCTGGGTGGCGGCCACCGTCGGTGCGAACAACGCCGCGAGCTACCAGCTCGCGAGTGGTGAGCCGATCATGGCCGTCGGCGGCTTCAACGGCAGCGACCCCGCGCCGACGCTCGCCGAGTTCCGTGAGTACGTCGCCGACGCCGAGATCCACTACTTCATCGCCGGGGGCGGCCTCGGCGCTGCCCGCGGGCCGGGTGGCGCGGCGGCCAGCACGTCGAGCCAGATCACGAGGTGGGTGAGCAACACCTTCGCGGCGCGCACCGTGGACGGCGTCACGATCTACGACCTCACCACGGAACGCGCCGGTGGCGGGCGCCCCACAGACGCCGGCCACGTCTGGGGGGCGCGGCGCGACCGCATACGAAGCGGCGGTCTCGACGGGCCCGACCGCGGCGGTCTCGACGGGCCCGACCGGCGCGGCTGGCGCGACCTCGGCGGCGGCGTCCTCGGCCTGGTACGCCGCGAGCAGCGCGCGCTCGGCGTCGCGACGGGGGAACACGAACCACACCAGGGCTGCACCGAGCAACACGGCCACGATCCCAGCCAGGTACGCCCAGTCCTGCCCGTCGACGAACGACTGCTGCGCCGCGGCGACGATCTGCTTCGAGTACTGCGGGAACTGCTGCGCAGTGTTCGCCGCCGAGGAGAACGACTTCGTGAGCTGGCCCTCGACCTGCGTGCTCACCTCGCCGGACTGGGGGCTCGCGGCGATGAGCTCCGCGAACGCCGACGCGTACCCGGCGGTGAGCAGCGCGCCGAGGATCGACTGCATGATCGCGCCGCCGAGGTCGCGCTGGAGGTCCGCGGTGCCCGACGCCATGCCGGCTCGCGTCACCGGCACCGACCCCGTGAGCGAGCGCGACGCCGGTGTGCCCGCGATCCCCACGCCCGCGCCCACGAGCGCGTACGCGAGGCCGACCTTCCAATAGGGGATCCCGTCGTTCCACAGCACGAGCATCGCGAGGAAGCCGAGGAGCACGGGGACGTACCCGAGGAGCAGCGTGAAGCGAGCGCCGTGCGCCTCCACGAGCTTCGCCGAGCGCGGCGCGAGCAGCACCATGAACACCGCCGCGGGGAGGATCGCGAGACCCGCATCGATGGTGGAGTACTCGAGCACGTTCTGGAGGAACTGCTGGCCGATGAACATCGCGCCCATCAACGAACCGAACACGATGATGCCGGCCACGGCGGCAACCCAGAACGTGGGGCGCGCCGCGACCCGCAGGTCGTAGAGGGGGTTCACCGCGCGCCGTTGCCGGATCACGAACGCGATGAGCGCGGCGGCGGCGATCACCGCGAGCCCGATCACGAGCGTGCCCGCGTCGGGCACCACCGCGAAGTTGATCGCGAGGATGAGCGCGCCGACGAGGACCGCCGACAGGATCCCGCCGAGGTTGTCGACCGGGTCGGACGTCTCGTTCACGTGGGCCGGGATCAGCTTCCACACGAGCGGGATCCCCACCACGATGAGCGGAAGGGTGACGAGGAAGACCGAGCCCCACCAGTAGTGCTCGAGCAGCAACCCCGCGGTCAGGGGGCCGAGCGCCGAGATCGCACCCCCGGTCGCCGACCAGAGCGCGATCGACTTCGTTCGACCCGGGCCCGGAGCCCACAGCGCCGTGATGAGCGCGAGCGTCGTGGGGTAGGCCATCCCGGCCGCCAGGCCGCCGAGGATGCGGGCTCCGATGAGCACCTCGATGCTCCCGGCCCACGCGGCGACCAGGCACGCCGGCAGCGACAGCCCCACCCCCACCAGCAGCAGCAGCTTGCGGCCGTAGCGGTCGCCCACCGCGCCGAGCCACAGCACCGACGCGGCGAGCCCGAGGGAGTAGCCCACGGCCACGAGGTTGAGCTGGGTCTGCGACGCGTCGAAGTGGATGCCGATGTCGGGGAGCGCGACGTTCGCCACCGCGAGGGGCAAGTTCGCGATCGCGGCGACGAGGACGAGCGTGGTGAGGACGGCACCGCCGCGCGCCGGCGCTCCCGATCCGCCGTTCCGGGCCGTGGTCATGGCGGCACGATAGGCGCGGCGTCCGGACGAGGCGGACCCCGCCTCTCGGGTAGCGTGCGCCCACTCCCTGGTCCCCTGGTCCCCTGGTCCCCTGGTCCCTCGTCCCCAGGCGCTACCCCACAGGAAGGAGACGGCGATGTCCGAAGGGCTGCTGTCCGGCATCCGCATCGTGGAGAGCTCGATGCTCGGCCCGGCCGAGATGGGCGGGTTCCTCGCCGACCTCGGTGCCGACGTCATCAAGATCGAGCCGCCCGGCGGCGACTACGGGCGCCAGATGACCTGGCCCATCGTGATGGGCACGTCGCTGCTGTCGCTGCACGTGAACCGCAACAAGCGATCGGTGGTCCTCGACCTCCGCAAGCCCGAGGGCGTCGAGGTGTACCTCGACCTGATCCGCGGCGCGGACGCGGTCATCGAGGCCATGCGACCCGGGGCGCTCGCGCGCCGCGGGCTCACGTTCGAGCGCATGCAGGAGGTGAACCCGAAGATCGTGTTCTGCTCGATCTCGGGCTACGGCGCGACGGGCCCGTACAAGGACATGCCGTCGCACGGCATCGCGTACGACACCTGGGCCGGCACGTTCAACCCCGCCTACGACGACGACGGGTTCTGCTACATCCCCGAGCACGCGTCGATGGGCATCCACGCCGGGCCGCTCATGGGCGCGCTCGGGATCCTCGGCGGCATCCTGCGGGCACGCGAGACCGGGCGCGGCGCCCAGATGGAGATCGCGCAGTCCGACGCGGCCGCCTACATGGACTGGTACCGCATCGAGTCGTGGAAGGCGTACGAGCGGCCGCAATCGGAGGTCACCGGCAACGCGACCGACAACTACGAGCGCCGCGCGCCGGGCACCGCGGGCATGGCCGAGGGTGTGCGCTACCAGATCTACGAGTCGTCCGACGGCCACGTGCTGTTCATGGCGTCGGAGCGCGCGTTCTGGAAGAACTTCTGCGAGGGCATCGACCGCGCCGACCTGTTCGAGCGGTGGCCAGGCGAGAAGTACGCGGACCACGCCCGCAACAACCGCGAGCTGCAGGCGATCCTGCGCGACATCTTCCGCTCCCGGACGAGCGCCGAGTGGATCACGTTCGGCAACGAGCACAACACGCCCATCGCACCGGTGAACACGCCGCAGACGATCATGGCCGACCCGCAGTTCCAGCACCGCGCACTGGTACTCCGCGGAGGAGACGGTCGCCGAGACGCTGGGCTTCCCGCTCATGGTCTCGGGCGAGGACGCAGTCGACCTGAAGCGCGCCCCCGACGCGGGTGAGCACACCGACGACGTGCTGACCTCGGTGCTCGGGTACGACGCGGCGCGCGTCGAGGAGCTGCGCAACGCAGGCGTGTTCGGCGACTGAGCGCGAGCGGACACGGACACGCTCGTCGGAGGGGGAACATGAGGACGATCTGCATCACGGGCTCGGCGTCGGGCATGGGCGCGGCGACCGCGTCGCGCCTGCGCGAGCGGGGGCACCGCGTCATCGGCGTCGACGTGCGGGACGCCGAGGTGGTGGCCGACCTCGGCACGGCCGAGGGCCGCGCAGCCGCGATCGCCGGTGTGGAGTCCGCTTGCGACGGGAGCCTCGACGGGCTCGCGACGTTCGCCGGCCTCGGGCCGCTCCCCGGGCGGTCGGGCGCGCTGCTCGGCTCGGTGAACTACTTCGGGACGATCGCGCTGCTCGAGGGCCTGCGCCCGCAGCTCGCTCGCGGCACGGACGCGGCCGTCGTGGCGGTGAGCTCGAACTCCACCACCTGCCAGCCCGCGATCCCGCACGACCTGATCGACGCGTTCCTCGCCGGCGACGAGGGTCGGGCGCGCGCGCTGGCCGAGGAGCACGGTTCGATCAACACCTACCCCGCGTCGAAGATCGCGATCGCCCGGTGGGTGCGCCGCCACGCGGTCGGGGCCGACTGGATCGGGGCCGGGATCCGGCTCAACGCGATCGCTCCGGGCCTCATCGACACCCCGCTCGTCGCCGAGGGCATGGCCGACGCCGAGATGGCCGGGCTGCTCGAACAATTCCCCATCCCGCTGGGCCGTCCCGGGAGGGCAGACGAGCTCGCCGCGCTCACCGAGTTCCTGCTCGGCCCCGACGCCGGGTTCTTCTGCGGCTCGGTCGTCTGGTGTGACGGCGGCACCGACGCGCTCCTGCGCACCGACGACTGGCCGTCGATCTGGGAGCTCCCGGGCTCCTGAGACGCGGCCGGGGTCCGGGTCGGCAACGACAGCACGGGTAGGGTCGCCCGCGATGGACGGCGGCACGACGAGGGTCCCGGTGGGGAGCTTCGAGCAGCTCGAGGTGTGGCGCGAGGGCCACGTGGGCTGGCTCGTGTTCGACCGGCCCGACGCCGCGAACGCGCTCGACGCCACGATGTTCCACGAGCTCGAGAGTGCATGGCTGGCCCTCGATGCCGACCCCGAGGTGCGGGTCATCGTGAACACGGGCAATGGGCGCGCGTTCCAGACCGGGCTCGACATGGTCCAGCTCGCGAAGGACAAGGACGCGCTGCGCAGCGCGTCACGCCAGACGAGGGACGCCGAGCTGCGGCTCACCGCGTGGCACGTCGGCATCCGCAAGCCGGTGATCGCCGCGGTGAACGGTGTCTGCGCCGGCGGCGGGCTCCACTTCGTGGCCGACGCCGACATCGTGATCGCCGCGTCCGACGCCACGTTCACCGACCCGCACGTCTCGGTGGGGCAGGTGAGCGCGTTCGAGACCATCGGGCTGATCCGGCGCTCGCCCATGGAGTCGATCCTGCGGATGGCGTTCACCGGTCGCTACGAGCGCATGACCGCCCAGCGGGCCTACCAGCTCGGCATCATCAGCCAGGTCGTCGACCCGCCCGAGGACCTGCGGTCCGAGGCGGCGGCGCTCGCCGCCCTGATCGCCCAGAACTCTCCCACCGCGATGGCCATCACGAAGCGGGCCCTCTGGCAGGCCCTCGAGCGCGACCTCGGCCCGGCGTGTGCCGTGGGGGCGCGGCACCTCCCGCTCATGTGGGGCCACCCCGACCAGGAGGAGGGCCCGGCCGCGTTCGCCGAGAAGCGCGAGCCGGCGTGGGAGCCCCTCGACGACGCGCGCCCGACGGGAGTGGACGCATGAGCGAGCGCTACGGGAGCTACGACACGCTGATCGTGGAGCGCCACGGTCACGTGGGCTGGCTGATCTTCGACCGTCCCGAGCAGCTCAACGCGATGAACAACCACATGCGCGACGAGCTGGCCGACGCGTGGATCGAGCTCGACAACGACCCCCAGGTGCGCGTGATCGTGCACACGGGGAACGGACGGGCCTTCCAGACCGGCGTCGACGTGATGGAGATCGCCACCGACGGTCTCGGCTTCGAGCGCTACCGCGACTCGATGGAGCGCTTCGACGTGCACTTCACCGCGTGGCACCAGGAGGTGTGGAAGCCGGTGATCACCGCGGTGAACGGCATCTGCGCCGGCGGCGGCTTCCACTGGGTGGCCGACTCCGACATCGTGATCGCCGCGTCCGACGCGCAGTTCTTCGACCCCCACGTCTCGGTCGGCCAGGTCGTCGCCATCGAGGCGATCGGGCTCATCCGCCGCATGCCCGCCGAAGCCGTGATGCGCATGGCCTTCGTGGGCAAGTACGAGCGCATGACGGCGCAGCGCGCGTTCGAGCTCGGGATGATCAGCCAGGTCGTCGACCCGCCCGAGAACCTTCGGGAGGAAGCGCAGAAGCTGGCGGAGATCGTCGCGCGCAACTCCCCCACCGCGATGCGCTACACGAAGAAGGCGCTCTGGGGTGCGCTCGAAGCCGGGCTCACCGACGCGTGCAAGAACGGTGCGCGCCACCTCGTCGCGATGTGGGGCCACCCCGACCAGGAGGAGGGCCCGGCCGCGTTCGCCGAGAAGCGCGAGCCGAACTGGGCCCCGCTCGGCCGCACGAGCGAGCCCGACCCCGACCGGTAGGACGCGGGTCGCGCGCTCGACTCGACGCGCCGCTCGGTGTGGATTTCGACGGCGCTCCCGGTCTCGATCCCCGCGGCGATCGTCGAGCGGCGCTTCGGCCGCGCGGCGGCCGTCAGCTGCGCGGGACGTCCTGCCAGGCGGCGTCGCGATATGGGTCGGGCTCGCGCGGCAGCCCGAGGACGCGCTCACCGAGCACGTTGCGGTTCACCTCCGACGTGCCGCCCTCGATGGTGTTGCCCCGGCTGCGCAGGAACCCGAACACCTCGCGGGGGAACTCGAGGGGCTCGCCCTCCCACGCCAGGGCGTCGGGACCCAGCAGGTCGACCGCCAGCTCCTGGGTGCGCTGGTTCGCTTCGGCGGTCGCGATCTTGCCCACCGACGACTCGGGCCCGACCCGTCCCGCCCGCGCGTTGTCGCGGACGCGCGCGTTCGTCCAGCGGCGGATCTGCTCGCCCGACCACAGCGCGGCCAACCGCTGACGGAGCACGGGATCCGTGTCGAGGCCCCGCTCCCGCGCACGGGCGATGAGCCGGTCGACGCCCGATCCGCCGATGCGGTCGACGCCGCCCGATCCCGGCCCGGCGATCATCTGGCGCTCACCCGAGAGCGTGGCGTTCGCGACCTTCCAGCCGTCGCCTTCGGCGCCGATACGGTTCGCGTCCGGCACCCGGGCGCCGTCGAGGTAGACCTCGTTGAACTCGTGCTCGCCGGTGATCTGGACCAGGGGACGCACCTCGACGCCGGGCTGGTGCATGTCCAGGAGGAAGTAGGTGATGCCCCGGCGCTTCTGCTCCGCGGGGTCGGTGCGCGCGATGAGCATGCCGTAGTCGGCGAAGTGCGCCCAGGTGCTCCAGACCTTCTGGCCGGTGACGATCCACTCGTCACCGTCGCGCAGGGCGCGTGTGGCGAGCGAGGCGAGGTCGGAGCCGGCGCCCGGCTCCGAGAAGAGCTGGCACCACACCTCCTCGTTGGTGACGATCCTCGGGAGGAAGCGCGCCTTCTGCGCGTCGGTGCCCCAGGCCATGATCGTGGGACCGGCGAGATTGAGTCCCAGGATGTTGAGCCGCCCGAGGTTGTAGCGCGCGAGCTCGGGCTCGACGGCACGCGCCAAGCGGCTCGACAGACCGAGCCCGCCGTACTCGCGCGGCCACATGAGCGCCACGAGCCCGCTTCGGGCGAACACCGGGTACCACGTCTCGTAGTCGACACGCGGTCGGACCTTGCGGATCTCGGCGGCACCGCCGCGGGCGGCGGCCTCGCGCCACTCGGCGGGCACGTGGGCGTCGATCCACTCCTTCACGATCCCCACGGCTTCGGCTTCCGTCGACTCGGCGGTGATCGGCAGGTGCTCGAAGTCCGTCACGCGCCCGCTCCTCCTGAACCCTCGGTGGGTCCGACCTCCGCCCCCGGGTCGTCGCCCGGCGCGGCCTCGGTCGGCTCGGTCTCGCTCGCCGCGATCTCGCTCGCCGCGGCGGCGATCAGCGCCCGCCGCAGCACCTTGCCCACGTCGTTGCGCGGCAGCGCGTCCACCACCACGAACCGCACCGGCACCGCGTAGGGCGCGAGGCGCGCACGACACGCTTCCGACAGGCGATCCGGGTCGATCGTCGCCCCCGGCGAGGGCACGATCCAGGCCCACGGCACCTCGCCGACCCGGCGATCGGGCACGCCGCCGACGCAGACGTCGGCCACCGCGTCGTCGTTCCGGAGCACCTCTTCCACGTCGGCCGGATACACCTTGAGCCCACCGCGGTTGATCGCGTCCGACACCCTCCCGTCGATCCAGAGGAAGCCGTCGGCGTCGGTGTGGCCGATGTCGCCGGTGCGCAGGAAGCCTCGGTCGTCGAGGCGCGTGTCGAGCGCTCGCGAATCGGAGGCGTACCCCCGCATCACGAAGGGCGACCGGGCCCAGATCTCCCCCGGCTCGTCGACCTCCGCGTCGGTGCCGTCCTCGCGGACGATGCGCATCTCGATGCCCTCGTGGGGCCGGCCGACCGAGCCGAGCTTCGCGTCGCCGTACGTGCGCACGTCGGCGGCGTTCCAACCCACGATCTCGCCGCCGAGCTCGGTCTGGCCGTACGAGTTCAAGACGGTCACGCCGAACCGGTCGCGGAAGCGCCGGGCCTCGCGGGGCGACAGCGGCGCAGTGCCGCTGCGCACGAACCGCAGCGGCTCGAGCGACACGATCGCCGGGTCGTCCGCGAGCATGGTGATCATCGGCGGCGCGAGCACCGTGGACTTCAGGCCGAAGGCGCGCACCGCGCTCGCGAACTCCGCGGTGTCGAACGGATGCAGCAGGATCACCGCCGCACCCACTCGCGCGGCGAACAGCGTGTTGTAGATGCCGGCCCACAGCGCGAGCGGCATCGGCACCAGGTTGGGCATCGGCGCACGGCGCTCCCGCTCGGCGGCGGGCTTCGCGTCGCCGCGGATCTTGCGCAACGCGGAGTCCACCGACGCGAGCACCGCCTGGTGCTCGAGCAGCACGCGCTTCGGCGGGCCGGTCGTGCCCGAGGTGGTCATGATGAGCGCGACTTCGTCGTCGTAGTGACGGGGCTCACCGGGCCAGGCGACGACCTGTGCGACCAGGGAGCCTCCGGCGTTCGAGGGACGCACCACCACCGAGGGGCGCACGTCGGCGATGAGCCGCTCGAGCTCGGGCTCCGGGAGCCGGGGGTTGAGCGGCGCGCACACCGCACCGGCGCGCCAGATCCCGAACAGCATCACCACACCGATGGGCTCGGACGGCACCAGCGCGCACACCGCGGTGTCGGCCGCGGCACCCGCCCGCACGAGCTGCGCGGCGAGCGCGTCGGCCGCCGCGTCGATCTCCGCGCGCGTGAAGCTGGCGTCGCGCCAGTGGACCAGCGGCTCGTCGGGCGCACCGTCCGTGTCGCGGAGGAGCTCGGCCAGCTCCTGCACCGGGGACTGCTCGGGAGACGTCATCCGAAGATCGAAGCCAGGCCCCACACCATGACGATGAGCCCGAAGAGCATGAAGGTGACCGTCCGCGCGAGCGGGGCCTGGTCGAGACGCCCGGTGCTCTCACGGACCTGCTTGCGCACCGGACTCCCCGGCCGGCTGCGAGCGACGGCGTGGCGTGCGCCCTCGCGACGGTCGGCCCCTCGGCGGATCAGCGCGAACGCGTTGGCGACGAACAGCGCGGCCCCCAACGCGGTGACCAGCTCGAGGAGGACGTCGTCGTAGAAGTCCACGAGCGCATGCTACGAGCGGACGTCGACCCGCCGCCCGCTCGGGTCCGGGGTTCGACCGGCCGCCCGTGTCCCGTTGGGTCGGGGTTCGACCGGCCGCCCGTGTCCCGCGGTCTACAGCCCGGGGCCGCCGGGCTTCCACACCATGAGCACGATCAGCACGACGGTGAGCAGGTTGAGCGCGGCGCCGGCCGCGCCGATCTTCTTGCCGAGCGCGGCGAGCGCCGCGACCTGCGGCGGCGGTCCACCCGGCGCACCACCCGGGCCACCCGCGCCCGGCGCGCCACCCGGGCCACCCGCGCCCGGCGGCGGTCCCATCGCGTTCAGCTCGCGCATGAGCACCTGCATGCGCTTCGCGGTGGGGATGGCCACCCCGTGCGAGATGCCGAGCGCCACGACGTAGAGCACGATCGAGAGCCAGATCCAGGTCTGGTCGAACTCGATCACGTCGTCGCTCATGAGCACGAGGATGATCCCGGTGATCGGGATGGTGTAGATCAGCCACTCGGCGATCAGGGTCACCCGCAGGTTCGCCTCGGCGATGGCCAGGCCCTCCGGACCCTTGCGGGCCTTGGCCTGCGCACCGTAGACGCCGTTGAGGAACACCGCCCCGATCCCCACCACCGTCGCCAGGATGTGGAGGATCGCCATGAGCTTGTAACCGTCGCTGCCGATCGCCCCGAGCGCCATGTCGAGCACCTCCCCTTGGTCGATGGCCGACGAGATCGTAGGGAGCCGCGGCCGTACCCACGCGGATCCCGCGGCGTGCTACAACGCGGGCGTGCGACTCGTGGTGGCCCGCTGCGCCGTGGAGTACGAGGGCCGGCTGGGCGCGCGCCTCGACCCCGCGGTGCGCCTCGTCGTGTTCAAGGCCGACGGGTCCGTCGCGATCCACAGTGACGCGAAGGCGTACAAGCCGCTGAACTGGATGAACCCGCCCTGCACGGTCGAGGAGCGCGACGGGGTCATCACCGTCACCACGCCGAAGGGGGAGCGCCTGGTGATCGAGCTCCACGAGGTGCTCTTCGACGAGCGGTTCGAGCTCGGCGAGGACCCCGGCCTGGCGAAGGACGGCGTCGAGGCCGAGCTCCAGCGGCTCATCGCGGCACGCGTGGAGGCCCTCCGGGAGGGCTTGCGGCTCGTGCGGCGCGAGTACCCGACTGACCTCGGCCCCGTCGACCTGCTGTGTCGCGACGCCGAGGGCAACGCGGTCGTCGTGGAGATCAAGCGGGTGGGCGAGATCGCCGGAGTCGACCAGCTCGTGCGCTACCAGGAGCGCCTCGACCGCGACGGCACGCTCGCCCCGACCCGAGGGATGTTCGTCGCGACGCGGATCAAGCCCCAGGCGCGGGTCTACGCGGAGAGCCGGGGCATCGAGTGCGTCGAGGTCGATCTCGACGAACTGCGCGCCGGGGCGCCGCCCGACCTGCGCCTCTTCTAGCGTTCTCGCGCCGCGTGGTGCCGCGCGGCCGACCGCCCCAAGCCGGACAGGCACCCCACCGCGCGTCAAGCCGCGGCGGAGATGCGTCCCAGCTGCACGGATGCGCGGCTGTGGGACGCATGTGGGGTCAGGGGCCGGCGGGGACCTCGACGGTGTCGGTGTCGCGTCCGGAGCGCAGCACGGCGCCCGGCAGCGCGCCGGTGGCGGCGCCGTCGGTCACGGTCTCGACGCCGGCCACGAACACGTGGCGCATCCCGGTCGCCTCGGCCATGAGCCGCTTGTTCTCGCCGGGGAGGTCGTAGCGCATGTGGACCGGGCCCGAGCCGACGGTGGCCGGGTCGAACACGACGACGTCGGCCACCGCTCCCTCGACGATCCGCCCCCGGTCGCGCAGGCCGAAGAGATCGGCCGGGACGGAGGTCATGAGGCGGACCGCCTCCTCCATCGAGGCCAGCTTGCGACCGCGGATGCAGTCGGCGAGGAAGGCCGTCGGATACGGCGCACCACACATGCGGTCCAGGTGCGCGCCGGCATCGGAGCCACCGATCATGATGCGCGGGTCCTTCCAGAGCTCGGCCCGCAGCTCCCAGCTCCCGGAGTCGTCGTCGCTCGAGCTCGGCCACAGCACGGTGCGCAGGTCGTCCTCGATCACGATGTCGAGCAGCGTGTCGAAGGTGCTCGTCCCCCGTTCGGCCGCGATGTCACGCACGAGCCGGCCACCGAGACCTTCGTTCGCCGCCGAGAAGGTGTCGCCGATCTCGTACCCGCCCCATCCCGCGAGACGGCGCACGACACCCGCTTCGTCGGAGTGCGCGCGCTCGTCCATCCAGCGCCGCGTCTCGGGGTCGCGGAGCTTCTCGATGCGCTCCGGGATGGGCAGGTCGTAGATCTCCTTCCAGCCCGGGAGGAGGAACAGCGCGCAGAACGACGCGAAGTTCATGTTCATCCCGACGATGGTCGGCATGGTGAGCGCGACGACACGTCCCCCGAGCTCGGCGGCACGGTCGGAAGCGCGGAGCTGGTGCGGGATGCGATCGGGCTGCTGTGCGTCGACGGAGAGGACGTTCCAGTTGAGCGGGCGGCGCGCGGCGTACGACATCTGCGCCATGCGCTCGATCTCCTCGTCGGAGAAGCCGTTGAGGCAGCCGTCGGTGATGAACTCGAGCGTGGTGCCCTCGTAGCGGCGCACCACCTCGCACAGCGCGAG
>BTUT01000005.1:17992-19737 GCA_045862935.1 Acidimicrobiia bacterium | reverse complement strand
CGCGGAGTCCCGCGCCGGCGTCGCGCAGGGGGGGGGTCCTCATGCTCGCGTCCCCGTGTGTAGCTTTTCGGAGCCTCCGTTGAAGGTGCGGCGCGCCGCACCGGAGAAGCCGGCCCCGTGCAGCACCGCCAGGAGCTGGGTTGCGGGCGGCAGGTATGCAGTCGAGCGCGGCAGGTACGCGTAGGCGTCGCCGGCGCGGGCGAGCACGCGCCCGAGCAGGGGCACGACGCCGCGGAACCACACCGCGTTCCCGAGGCGCAGCACGCGGTGCTCGGGAACGGCGGCATCGAGCGCGGCGATCCGCCCGCCGGGTCGGAGGATGCGGGCACACTCGGTGAGGACGTCGTCGAGGTCGACGAAGTTGCGGAGCGCGAACCCGCAGACGACGCCGTCGAACGACCCGCTGGGGAAGGGCAGCGCGGCCGCATCGCCCCGCACCAGGGGCGCGCGGGTTCGGGCCTCGGTGAGCATCCCCTCCGAGAAGTCGACCCCCACGGCGCGGTAGCCGTGGTCCTGGAGGTCGCGGCACAGATCGGCGGTCCCGCAGGCGACGTCGAGGACGAGGGAGCCGGGCGGCAACGACAGCGCTTCGACACTTCGACGGCGCCAGCGGTGGTCCTGTCCGAGCGAGATCACCCGGTTCATCCGCTCGTACGACGGGGCGATCCGGTCGAACATCGCTTCGATGGTGGCGCGCTTCGTCGCACCGGTCGGCAGCGCGCCGGCAGGTGGCGCGCCGGCAGGTGGCGCGCCGGCAGGTGGTGCGCCGGCAGGTGGCGCGCCGCTCGCGAGCGTGGGGGAGGCGCCGTCGGGGGTCATGCCACGCCCCATCCCGGCTCGGCGCTCACCGCCGTGAGCTCGGTCGGGTCGCCCACCTGCTCGAGGTGCGCCTGCGCGACCTCGAGCAGCACACGACGGAAGTGATGGGCGACGAGCGTCGTGATCGTGGGGAGGAGCGTGCGGAAGGCGGCCACGAGGAGATCGGCGCGCTCGTCGTCGGTGAGGGGCTGGTCCCGCAAGGGCTCACGCACGTGGGTGTCGAAGAGCTGCACGGCGTCCTCCGCGATCGCGCGCGTCGCGGCGTCGTGCCGACCGGCGAGCGACAGGAGGTCCGCGAGGGGGAACCCGGCCTCGAGGAGCGCGAGCCCGCCTCGCACGAGCTCCACGTCGGCGGGACCGAAGCGGACGTCCCCGTCGACGACGCGCGGCACGAGGACACCGGCGCGCACGACCGCGTCGAGGAGGGGCCGCGGCACACCCGCGCGGGTCGCGACCTCGTCGAGGCTGAGCGTCGGCACGGGCTCCAGCCGGTCGGCATCCGCGCGGCCGTCGTCCACCCCGCTCGCCGCGACCGCGACTGCGGCCGCGAGCGGCACGTCGGCGGCGTCGAGCTCGCCGTCGAGCAGGCGGCGGATGAGTGCGAGCGAGAAGCCCCGCTGCTGGAGCTCACGGATCCGGGCGAGACGCTGGGCGTGGTCGGCGCCGTACCAGGCGATGCGGCCCCGGCGGGTGGGCGGGGGGAGCAGCCTGCGCTTCTGGTAGAAGCGCACGGTGTCGACGGAGACGTCGGCCGCCCGGGCGAGGTCCTCGACCCGCAGCGTCGCCTCGTCGACCATGACCGTTGATTCTAGGAGTGACCGCTCCCACTGTCGCCACCGGCCCCGCCGGAGTGGGCGGGGGTCGGCGTCGGCGGGAACGGTCGGCGGGACCGGCGTGCGGCGACCCGGCGTGTGGCGGCGGGTCGG
>BTUT01000005.1:0-17892 GCA_045862935.1 Acidimicrobiia bacterium | reverse complement strand
CGCGTGGCGGCGGGTCGGCGCGTGGCGGCGGGTCGGCGCGTGGCGGCGGGTCGGCGCGTGGCGGCGGGTCGGCTGGGGTGGGTCAGCTGGGGTGGGTCAGCTGGGGTGGGTCAGCTGGGGTCGGACCAGACGGGGGCGCGCTTCTCGACGAACGCCCGCGCGCCCTCGATGCCGTCGGACGACGCTCCGACCTCCCGCATGATCCGCCGGCTCAGCGCCCAGGCGCCCGTCATGTCGGTGTCGGCGGCGCCGCGCACGAGCTCCCGCGCGCCCCGCACGGCCGCGGGGCTGTTCGCGATGATCCGCTCGGCCATGCCCAGCGCCTCGTCGAGCACGCGATCGGCGGGTACGACCCGGTTCACGATGCCCAGCTCGAGCGCGCGCGACGCGGAGATCGGCTCGCCGAGCACGGCGATCTCCAGCGCGACCGCCAGCGGGACCCGCTGCGCGAGGCGGATGGGCCCCCCGGCCGCGGCGAGGAGCCCACGCTGGACCTCGGGGAGCCCGAACACCGCGTGGTCGGCCGCCACGACGAGGTCGCACGCGAGCGCGATCTCGAAGCCCCCGGCGAGGGCGGGACCGTTGACCGCGGCGATGACCGGCTTCGTGAGGTCGCGCTCGGCGAACCCCGCGAAGCCTCCCCGCTCGGTCATGATGGCCACGCCCTCGCCCGTGGCCACGGCCTTCAGGTCGGCACCCGCGCAGAACACGGGCCCGGCCCCGGTGAGCACGAGGCACCACACCGAGGTGTCGGCTTCGATCTCGTCGAGGGCGGCCTCGATCTCACGCGACGTCGCGGGGTCGATCGCGTTGCGGGCCTCGGGCCGGTTCAGGCGGAGGATCTCGACCCTGCCCCGCCGTTCGCGCTCGAGCGTCATTCGCCGACCTCCAGGTTCACGAGATCCTCCGCGCGGGCGGTGTGCCCGGCGTTCACCGGGAGCGGCTCGGTCAGGGGCGGACCGAGCTCGCGATCGAACCCCGGGCGCAGCGTACGCAGCGCGAAGACGACGAGCCCCAGCGCGATCGCGGTCGCGGCGGTGGTCACGCGCAGACCCACGGAGTCGGCGATCCATCCCTGGGCCACGGCGCCGATCGGGTAGACGGTGCCGAGCACCATCATGTTCGCGCTCATCACCCGACCCCGGAGCGCCGCGGGCGCGCGCAGCTGCGCGACCGTGTTGAAGCCCGACAGGCAGCCCAGGTACGCCGCGCCGACGAAGACGATCGCGAGCGCGCCGAGCGGGAGCGTGGGTGCGAGCGCGTACGCCACGAGGGCGACCGGCAGGAGGGCGAGCGCGGACAGCACCACGGGCCGCAGACCGAAGCGGTGGCTCAACCCCCCGAGGGCGAGCGCCATGGCCACGGCACCGATGCCCTGCGCGGTGACGAGGACCGACGTGCCCACGGCTTCGTCGTCGAACACCTTCAACGCCATCGCGGGCACGAGCGCGATGAACGGCGCCGCGAGCAGCGAGTTCAACGCGAGGTAGATGAGCTCGGCGCGGAGGCCGCCGTCGCGACGCACGAAGCGGAACCCGGTGGTGATCGACTCGCGGATGGACTGGCCGTCGTGGGGGGGCGGCGGCGGCAGGCGCATGGGTGCGACCGCCGCGATCACGGCGAAGAAGCTCAGGGCGTTCAGGCCGAAGGCCCACGAGTAGCCACCGAGCCCCACCACCACGCCGGCGAGTGCGGGCCCGATCACCCGCCCCAGGTTCCACTGCGCGGAGCCGAGCGCCATCGCCGCGGGGATGTCCTCGCGGGGGACGAGGTCGGGCAGCAGCGCCTGGTAGGTCGGGAACCCGAGCGCGGCCGCGCAGCCCGCGGCGAACACGATGAGGGTGACGCCGAGGGGCTCCGCGGCGTCGGCGGCGGCGAGCACGGTGAGGGCGGTGGCCAGCACGACCTGCACGCTCATGGTGGTCACGAGCAGGCGCCGCCGCGGGATCCGGTCGGCGAGCGCTCCACCGATCAAGCCGGCGAACGCGGACGGGAGGAACCCGGCCGCGGCCACGATCCCCGCCCAGCCCGCCTGGCCGGTCTTCGTGGTGACGAGGATCCCGACGGCGACCGTCTCCATCCACGTGCCGATGTTCGAGACGAACGCGCCGAACCAGAAGCGCGCGTACGCCCGTTGACGGAACGGCGCGAGCGACCGCGGGAGGGCCACGCGCTATTCGACGAGATCGTCGGGTCGCAGCGTGAAGATGCCCAGCACGAGGTGGTCTGCCCGGGGCGGCCCGTCCCAGGCCAACGCCTCGACCTGCGCGCGGCTGCGGCGCCCGACCATCGCGCGCAGGAGCTCGAACTCGCTCGCGTGCACGCCCGTGTGGGGCGAGGTGGATCCGACGCGCTTCGCGCCGCCGGGGACGTCGAAGGTGAGTCCCGGCCGCTCGCGCTGGTCGAGCAGGTCGCCGAGCCGGTCGCCGCACCAGTCGAACGCGAGCAGGACCGCGTCGGCGTCGCGTGCGCCCGGCTGCCCGAGGGCCTGGCGGACGTCGTGCTCGTGGGTGCAGGCGTCGGTGAGCCACTGGCCCGCCGCCGAGCCGAGGAGCGCGGCGTTGGCCTCGACCTCGCGGGCGCTGGTGGCCCATTCGTCGAGGAGCTCCCCGACGGGCCGATCACGGCGGGCCTCGACCTGGGTGGCGGTCCACGCGTCGCTGGCCACCCCGTCGAGCGTGCCGGTGAGGATGTCGGTGTTCACGCCCGCGAGGTGCGCGAGCACGTCGCGCACCCGCCACTCGGGGGTGGCGGGGGCCACCGCGACGAGCGCCTCCGTACCGGCGTCACGGGCGAGGGCGGTCACCCGCTCGCGGAGCGCCCGGTGCGCGTGCGCGCACGCGTCGGCGTCGACCCCCGTCCGCGTCACCGCGGGCTCAATCCGTGGTGGCGACGCCGACGGGACAGCTGAGCCCGGTGCCGCCGAGGCCGCAGTACCCCATCGGGTTCGCCGCGAGGTACTGCTGGTGGTACGGCTCGGCGTAGAAGAACGGACCGGCCTCGGCGATCTCGGTGGTGATGTCACCGAATCCCGCGGCGCGCAGGACCTCCTGGAACCGGTCGCGCGACGCCTCGGCGGCGATGCGCTGGGTCTCGTCGTGCCAGTACAGGGCGGAGCGGTACTGCGTGCCGACGTCGTTGCCCTGGCGCATGCCCTGGGTCGGGTCGTGGCTCTCCCAGAAGATCCGGAGCATGTCGTCGTAGGTGGTGACCTGCGGGTCGAACACCGCGAGGACCACCTCGGCGTGCCCGGTCCGACCCGAGCAGACCTCCTCGTACGAGGGGTTGGGGGTGAACCCGCCCGCGTACCCGACCGCGGTGGTGATCACACCGGGCGCGGTCCAGAACTTGCGCTCGGCGCCCCAGAAGCACCCCATCCCCACCGTGATCTGCTCGGAACCGTCCGGGAACGGGGGCACGAGCGGCGTGCCGAGCACGAGGTGCTGGGGGGGCACCGGCATCGTCTCGGTCCGCCCGCGCAGCGCCTCCTCGGCGGTCACCATGCGGGTCTTCGCTCCGAACATGCCCATCGCCACCTCCCGGACGCAGGTGTGGCTCCCACACTACGGCGCCACGCGACCCACCGGAGCCGAGGGTGGCCCGTCAGGCCTCGAGGGCGTCCAGCCGTCGCGGCAGCTCCTCGGGCGAGACCGCTTCGACGACGGTGCTCAGGCTCCACCGATGACCGAAGGGATCCACGAGAGAGCCGGTGCGGTGCCCGTAGAACTGGTCGGCGACCTCGCGCTCCACGGTCGCACCGCGTGGGCGATGCCGCCGCCGGGCATCGTGAGGCGGTACAGCTCCACGGCACCGAACGCGCTCCGGGAGAAGTCGAGCGCCGCGGCCGCCCCGTCGACGCACAGGTACGTCGTCACCGCGGTCATCGGGACCTCTCGGACTCGGGGCTCGGGGTGGGCGCGGGAACGGCCGGCCGGTGCTCGGTGCCCCTCCCGGCGGTGATCGCCAGCGCGCTCGCGGGCTCGTGGACGACGAAGCGGTGCCAGACCCGACGGGGGACGAGCGCGCTCGTGCCCGGTCGCATGGGGATCACGGTGGGGGTGGTGCCCGACCGGTCGGGCGCATCCAGCACCAGGTCGAGACGGCCCGAGACCAGGAAGTGGAGCTCGTCACCGTTGGGGTGCATCTCCTCGTGGTCCGTGTCGGAGGTCATCTCGTAGACGCTCACGAGCCACCCGTCGCCGTCGGCGACCTCGCGCACGATCTCGTCGCGGTGCTCGCCGCTCAGGAGCTGGCGCCAGAAGGCCTCGAAGTCGACGTCGATGCGCCGCGCGCTCGTGCCGTCGAGGTACCAGTACCTCTCGGAGAGGGGTTGCGCGTCCATGGCACCACTGCAGTCGCGGCGCGGTGCGCCGGTCAAGCGGCTCAACCGGACGCGATGAGGACGAGTCCGGTGAGGGCGAGGGCCAGTCCCGCGACCTGGTGGCGGGTGATGCGCTCGTGGAGCACGGCCCACGCGAGGACGACGGTGAACGCCGGGGCCAGCGCGGCGAGCGGCGCGACGACGACGAGGAGACCGTCACGCACGGCGGCGAGCAGGAGCACCGTCGCCCCGACATCGAGCAAGCCCGCGCCGCACGCGAGCGCGCGTGGATGGGAGCGCCGGACCCGGATCGCGTTGCCCCGCGCGTGCGCCACGACGAGGGCGATCGCCGCGGCGCCCGCACCCGCGCAGCGCGCGGTGAGCACCGGCCAGTTGCCCGACGACGCGCTCGTCTCGGCGAAGCCCACGAACGCGATCCCGAAGAGGGCGCCGGCGCCGAGCGCGAGCCCGACGGCGCGCGCGGTGCCCGCCCGGTCGGCAGCGTCGGGCTCGCGAGCCACGAGCGCGCCGGCGGAGACCGCGAGCACGACTCCCGTGAAGACCGCGGCCGACGGTCGCTCACCGGTGGCGAACCCCCAGGCGATGGGCACCACCGCCGCGATCACCGCGGTCACGGGGGCCACGACTCCCATCCGCCCGGTGGCCAGGCCCTGGTACAGGAGCCCGAGCCCCGACGCGTTGAGCGCGCCGGCCAGCGCGCCGTACGCGAGGTCGCGCGGGGTGGCGTCGGCGCCGACGACCAGCGCGGCGATCGCTGCGCCGAGCAGTGCCGTGGACTGCGCGACGAAGAGCACGCCCACCGTCGGGGCGACGCGCGACGCCCGGCCGCCGAGGAAGTCGCCGGAGCCGAACGCCGCCGCGACGAGCACGCCGAGGAGCACCACCATCGCGTCGGCCCGTGGCGATCAGCGGGCGGCGGTGCGGGTACGCGACGCGCGCTGCACGTCGGCATGGAACTTGCTCGGGTGGAACCAGGTGGGGAACGCACGGGTGAGCGCGCGTGGACCGAGGACGTCGACGTCGCCCGTGTCGCGAACCTCGCGCCAGGTGGCCCGGCCCATGAACCAGCGATGGAGCGCGCGGTTGTCGGCGTGCACGAAGAGGTCGGGCTCGTACCCCGGGTCGATCTGGCAGGCGGTGCTCGATCCGTCCTGGAACACGAGCCACGCGCGCCCCGCTCCGGGGCCCCGCGTCCGGAACTCGACGGTCGTGCGCTCCCGGGGCGCCTGGTCGGGGTTCGTGGTCTGGTGGAGCCGCCACACGAGGTGCGCGGTGTCGAGCTGGTCGTCGGTGGGGTCGCCGAACGTCCACCGCGTGGCCCAGCGTCCGAGCTCGACGAGCACGGGCGCGAGGTCCTCCCCGGCGGGTGTGAGCACGTACTCGACGGCCTGCGTGCCCTCGATCGGGTGGCGCTCCACCAGTCCGTTGCGCTCGAGGAGGCGCAGCCGCTGCGCGAGCAGCGACCGGCTGATGCGCGGGATGCCGCGGTGGATGTCGTTGAACCGGTGCGATCCGACGATGATCTCGCGCAGGACCAGCGGGCTCCACCGGTCGCCGATCACCTCGTTGGCCATCGCGATCGGGCAGTAGTCGCTGTAGGGCTGCATCGGCCCATTCTCGCCCACCGTGCCCGGGGGCGTGCGCCCGGCGACGGGTCCGTCACCGGTACAGAACCTGTACTGGAGGACCGTGCCGGTGACCCGTACGGTCGTCACATGACGACGACTGCACCCACCACCGATCCCTCGACCGACCCTGGCGCTCCGGCTCCCTCCGGCCTCCCGGCCGTCCCCGGAGCCGCCCTGCTCGACACAGCCCGGGCGCTGGGACCGTTCCTCGCCGAGCGGGCCCGGGTCCACGACCTCGACGGCACCTTCGTAGCGGAAGGCTTCGAGCGCCTGCGCGCGTCCGGGTACCTGGCGTCGCCGGTGCCGGTGGAGCTCGGTGGTGGCGGCGCCACCACCGAGGAGGTCGCCTGGGCGCAGTGCGAGCTCGCCCGGCACTGCGGGTCGACCGCGCTCGCGTCCACCATGCACCTCCACGTGGTGCTCGCCACCGCGTGGCGCTGGCGGCGCGGCCTTCCCGGCGCCGAGGGGACGTTGCGCAAGGTGGCCGGCGGCGTGGTGGTCGCGTCGACGGGCGGTGGCGACTTCACCGTGCCGACGGGCGACGCCCGCCGCGTCGACGGAGGCTACGAGGTGTCGGCGCGCAAGGCGTTCGTGAGCGGAGCGCCCGCCGCCGCCGTCGCGTCCACCTGGGCGGTCACCGACGACGGGGAAGCGATCGGCTTCGGGGTGCCCCTCGCCGATCCGGCGGTCACCCTCGTGGAGACCTGGGACGCGCCCGGGATGCGCGGCACCGCCAGCCACGACCTGGTGCTCGATCGGCTCTTCGTGCCCGACGAGCAGGTCACCGCGCGTCGCGCCACGGGCGAGTTCGCCCCGGTGCTCGCGATCCTGGCCGCGAAGGCGCTGACCGTGATCGCCGCGACGTACCTCGGGGTCGCGGTCGGAGCGCGCGACGAGGTCGTGACCCGAACGCACGGCACGGCCCGGGCGGACGATCCCGGCGTGCGGCGGTCGGTGGGCCTCATGGACCACCACCTCCGGTCCGCCCGGTGGACGCTCGACGCGGCGCTGCGCGAGCTCGGTGAGGACCCGGAGCCGAGCCCCGAGACCTTCGTGGCCGGCACGATCGTGAAGCGTGCGGTGATCGAGCACGCCCGGGCGGTGGGTGACCTGGCGATGGACGTCCTCGGTGGTCGTGGGTACCGCCGGGGTGACCCCGTGGAGCGCGCGTGGCGCGACCTGCGGGCGGGCCCGTTCCATCCCCTCGACCACGAGCTCACGCTGCGCGTGGCGGGCGACCACGCGCTCGGGCGCGCGCTCGGGCTGCGCTGAGGCTGGGATCGCGCTGGGCTGAGGCTGAGCGCGGCTGCGCGGAGGCTGCGTGCGGCTCGCGTAGCCTTCGGCCATGGCGCAGCCCGGCGGCACCGGACCCATCGGCCCGTTCCCTCCCGGCGTGCCCGACACCGAGGACGACCACGACGCCTACGACCGGATGCGACGTCGCCTGCTCTGGAAGATGCCGAGTGGGCTCTACGTCGTGGGCAGCACCGACGGTGGTGATCGGCGCAACGCCATGACGCTGAGCTGGGCCACCCAGATCTCGTTCGACCCGAAGTGGGTGGGGATCTCCGTCGAGCGGAGCGCCCTCACCCACGAGCTCGTCGACGCGAGCGGCGTGTTCAGCCTGTGCCTGATCGGACGGGAGGACCGGGCCGTCGTCCGCAAGTTCACGAAGCCCGTCGACGTCGACCTCGAAGCGAGGACGCTGAACGGGTTCGCGTACCTGGAGCGGATCACCGGCGCCCCCATCCTCGAGCTGTCGGCCGCGTACCTCGACTGCGAGGTGCGCGAGCGACTCGCCGCGGGCAACCACACGCTCTTCGTCGGCGAGGTCGTCGACTGCGCGTTCCTCCAGGACGAGTCCACCGACGTCCTGCGCATGGAGGACACGAGGATGAGCTACGGCGGCTGACGTGCGTCCCACAGCCGCGCATCCGTGCACCGGGGACGCATCTCGGGGCGCGCGCGACGGTGGCGGTGCGGGCGACCGGAGTGGGTTCAGGTCTGGAGGTCGAGGGTCGCGGCGGCGAGCGCGGTGAGCTCCGTGTCCCAGTCGGCGATCGGGGCGCCGAGTGGCACGGGGACGAGCTTCGAGAAGCCCGCGGCGACGAAGCCCTCGAGCGTGCGGCGCAGGGCGTCGTACCCGACGGGCACGACCTCGGTCGGCTCCACCCCGGGCAGGCGCCGGCGGAGCTGGTCGAGCACGGGCGAGGGGATCTCGCTCGGCGAGTACGCGACCAGGGCACCCCAGTGCTCCGGGTCGATGGACCGGCCGGCGTCCGCGGCGGCGGCCTCGACGACCTGACGCCCGGCCGCCACCGCATCGGGAGTCTGGAAGGACGGGAGCCAACCGTCGCCCGATCGTCCCACTCTCCGCAGCTCGCCGGTGGAGCGCCCTCCGAGCCACACGTCGGGGGGTCGCTGCACGGGCTGGATGCCGATGCCCACCCCGTCGTAGTGGAACCAGGAGCCGTCGTGATCGATGCGGTCCTCGGTCCACAGCCGCCGGATGACGGTGAGGGCCTCGTCGAAGCGGCTCGACCGCTCGTCACGGGCCACGCCGAAGGCCTGCTGCTCCTCCCGGTCCACGACCCCGAGGCCGAACGCGGGGAGCGCACGTCCACCGGAGAGCCGGTCGAGCGACGCCCACCCCTTGGCGAGCAGGACCGGGTTGCGACCCGGCAGCACCTGCACCGAGGTCCCGAGCTTCAGCCGCTCCGTGCGGCCCGCCGCCACGCTCAGCGCGACCAGGGGGTCGAGCGTGGGTCCCGTTGCTCGTTCCGACAGCCACAGCGAGTCGAACCCCAGACCCTCGAGCGCGTCGACGAGCGCCGCGAACGCGGCCGCGTCGGCGACGGCAGCGCCGGGCCCGAACCCGACGCGCACCTTCAGGGGACGGGGCGTCACACGCGGAGGTCCTCGTAGGGCCGCAGCTCGCGCCGCGCGATCTGTGAGAGGTGGACCTCGTCCGGGCCGTCCACGAAGTGCAGGGTGCGGGCGTGCGCGTACATCTCCGCCAACGGCCAGTCGTCCGAGACGCCCGCCGCGCCGTAGAGCTGGATCGCGCGGTCGATGACCGTCGTCGCGAGGCGGGCCGCCACGACCTTGATCGCGGCGATCTCGAACCGGGCTCCCTTCACGCCGACCGTGTCCATCAGCCACGCGGCCTTCATCGTGAGCAGGCGGGCCTGCTCGATCTCGATGCGACTCTCCGCGACCTGGTGCCGCACGACCTCGTTGTCGGCGAGGTGCTGGCCGAACGCCACCCGCGTCTGCGTGCGGGCGCACATGAGCTCGAGCGCGCGCTCGGCCATCCCGATCGCGCGCATGCAGTGGTGGATGCGTCCGGGGCCGAGGCGCGCCTGCGCGATCGCGAAGCCCGAGCCCTCCTCGCCGAGGAGGTACTCCGCGGGGACACGCACGTCCACGAACAGCGTCTCGCAGTGACCGCCACCGTGACTGCGACCGAACACCGGGAGGGGACGCACGACGCTGACGCCGGGTGTGTCGAACGGGACGAGGATCATCGAGTGCCGGCGATGCGGGTCGGCGGCCGGGTCGGAGACACCCATGAGGATCGCGAACCTGCAGCGGGACGACGCGGCGCCGCTGGTCCACCACTTGTGCGCGTTCACGACGTAGTGGTCGCCGTCGCGCGTGATCCGGCTCGCGATGTTCGTCGCGTCGGAGCTCGCGACCCACGGCTCGGTCATCGCGAAGCACGAGCGGACCTCACCGTCGAGCAGCGGGCGGAGGAACTGCTCCTGCTGGAGTGGTGTGCCGAAGCGGTGGAGGATCTCCATGTTGCCGGTGTCGGGTGCCGAGCAGTTCGTGGCCTCGGCGGTGAGCGGAGCGCGGCCCATGATCTCGCAGAGCGGCGCGTACTCGAGGTTGGTGAGGCCGGCCCCGGCCTGCTCGCCTTCGTGGCCGTCGGCGTCGGCGTCGGGGAGGAACAGGTTCCACAGCCCGCGCGCGCGAGCCTCGGCCTTCATCTCCTCCATGACCGGGGGGTGGAAGTGCGGGTCGCCGGCGTCGTGGACCTGGGAGCGGTAGACGGGAGTGCCGGGATCGACCACCTCCGAGACGAACGCCGCCAGGCGCTCGCGGAGCTCGACCGCCCGGGGTGACAGCGCGAAGTCCATGCCGGAACGCTACGCGCGACGGCCCGGGCCCGAGGGTCTGCGGGTCCGGGACGCCCAGTCCGTCTGTGCGTCGTGGCGGCGCGTCAGTGGGTGGTGCGCTCGTCGGTGGGGAGGGCCTGGACGACCGTGCTCTCGATGAGGTCGTACGAGCTCCTCTTGCCGCCGAACGGTGCCCAGCGGGGCGGGTCGCCCGTGGGGACGTCACCGATGATCGTGACCCGCTCGATGCGGCGGGTGTCCTCGTAGTCGTTGATCGCGTAGTGCTGGGTGACCCGGTTGTCCCAGATGCCGATCGTGCCGGGTGTCCACCGGTAGCGACAGGTGAACTGCGGCTGCTCCGAGAACGTGTAGAGGTACTCGAGCAGTGCGGTGCTCTCTCCGGGGCTCAGCTCCACGATGTGCTTCGTGAAGGTCCGGTTCACGTACAGCGACCGACGCCCCGTGCTCGGGTGCACGCGCACGACCGGATGTGTCGCCTGACGCTCGGGGTGCCCGAACGGCTTCGCCCAGTGGACGGCGGTGCAGCCGTCGAGCAGGTCGCGCAGCGGGTCCGACAGGGACTCGTACACGAGGCACTGGTTGGTCCACATGGTGTCGCCCCCGCGCTCGGGGACGGTCACCGCCTTGAGCACGGAGCAGATGGGCGGGTGGGCCGCGAAGGTCACGTCGGTGTGCCACACGTCGGCGCGGGCGGTGCCCTCGAGGACCACGATCTCGGGATGGTCGTCGTCGAGCTTGGAGATGAAGGGGTGGATCTCCGCCTCCCCGAAGCGCATCGCGAACGCGCGGTGCTCGTCGGGCGTGAGGTGCTGGTCAGGGAAGAACAGGACGAGGTGATCGAGGAGCGCGGCGTGGACCGCGGCGAACTGCTCGTCGGTGAGCGAGCCGAGGTGCACGCCGCGGACCTCGGCGCCGAGCGCGCCCGCGACGGGGTCGACGTGGAGACCCGTGACGGCGAGGTCGGAGGTCGGGGTGGAGCCGAGCGTGGAGGTCACCCCGCGATGCTATCCCCGTCGCCGGGGCCGGTCTCGTGGGGCGCGCTCAGGCGGCTCGGCTCGTGCCCGGCCGCGACGGCGAGGAGGTCGCCGATCCGCACGTCACGGGCCCGGCGTCGTTCGGCCGCTTCGAGGTTGCCGGCCGGGACGAGCAGCCTGAGCCCCCGCGGGTGGATCCGGAACCGCAACGGCGTCGCCAGGTCGAGCGCCTCCCCGTCGACACCCGCGAAGGCGGTGCCCGACCGCGATCGGATCTCGAGCTCGGTGGCGGTGAACTCGTGCCAGAACGCGCTCCGGTTGCGTTGCCCCAGGGCCTGCGCGGCGATGAGTCGAGCCGCCTCGGCGCCGGTGCGGGTGCTCACGGCGAACACGCCGAGCACGCCCCGGTCGAGGTGGCGCCGCTGGGCGTTGTCGGGAGACGTGCCGAGGACGTAGGGGTTGTTCGACACCATGACGAGGATGGCCCCGTCGATCTCGGTTCCGTCGGGGGTGGTGAGCTGGAGGTCGAACGGCTCCGACTGCCGACCCAGCATCGCGGGGAGCAGCGTCTTCGTGGTCTCGACCTTTGCGTCGCGGTACGAGTCCTCCTGGACGATCGTCGCGTAGACGCCCAGCGAGACGTTGTTCACGAAGAGGCGGTCGTTGACGGTCGCGTAGTCCACGCGCCGCTCCACCGCGTCCCGGAACGCGAGGACCGACCGACGAGGGTCGTCGCGGTTCAGGCCGAGGTCGAGCGCGAAGTGGTTGCGGGTGCCCGCGCTCACGCACACGAACGGCAACCCGTGCTCGATCGCGATCGACGCGACGAGCGCCTGCGAGCCGTCACCTCCGGCCATGCCCAGGCAGTCGGCGCCGCGGGCGACGGCGTCGCGTGCGAGCTGCTCGAGGTCGAGGCCGTGATCGAGCATCACGGTCTCCACGCCGAGCTCCTGGGCCAGCGCGCGCAGGCCGAAGCGCTCGACCTTCCCGCCACCCGACCACGGGTTGCACAGCAGGACGGCGTGCTGGGGCGGGCCGCCGGGCCGGACCCGTACGTCGAGCCGGTGGATCTCGCGGAGCATGGCGAGGCGCGCCGCGCTGAGCGCGATCGTGAGCAGCACGAGGAAGACCACGAGGCGCAGCCCGACGCGCTCGGCGTCGTCGAGTGCCCGCCAGAATGCGAAGACCACGATCCCGAGACCCGCGACGACGCCGACGATCCCGGCGGCGCGCCGGGGCATGCGCTCGGTGGCCACCCACCACCCGCCGGCCACGGCCACGCAGAGGCCGGCGATGCCGATCAGGACGTGGGCGCCGTTGCGGAACAGCACGGCGGCCACGAACACCGAGAGCGCCAACGTCGCGACGAGCGCGACGAGCGCGGCGGCGCGCCGCCGGACCGAGACCTCGACCTTCGTGCTCATGGCTGCGCATCCTCGTCGCGAATCGCCGCCAGCGCGACGTCGATGCTCGGGTAGAAGTGGTCGCGGTCCAGGGTCTCGTAGAGCCCGTAGCGCCGGATGAGGTCCTGGAGCCGTGATCGCAGCTCCACGAACGCCATGTGGATCCCGTCGGCGTTGAGCTCCCGATCGACCTGCTCGAGCATCCCGGCCGCCGTCACGTCGACGTCGGTGATCGCCTCGCACTGCACGATGATCCAGCGCGGGCGTCGCTCCCGCGCGAGGTGGCGAACCTGCCTGCGGAACGCGCCGGCGTTGGCGAAGAACAGCGGCGCCTCCCAGCGGTACACCACGACGCCGGGGAGCTCGCGCGCTTCGGGGTGCACGTCGACGCTGTGCCACCCGTCGAGGTCCTCGACCTCACCGAGCACCGCGCCGTGCGGCCACCAGCTGCGCCGGAAGAACAGCAGCACCGCGAGGAAGATCGCGACCACGATGCCCTCGAGCACGCCGAGCAGGATGACTCCGAGCGACGCCACGATCGAGAGCAGCACCGCGGAACGGCGCACCTTCCAGTACCGGAGCAACGCCCCGAGGTCGAGGAGCGAGAGCGCCGCGGCGATCACGACGGCGGCGAGCGCCGACTGGGGGAGGTCGGCGAGCAGGCCGTTGAAGAAGAGGAGCAGCACGGCGACGATCCCGGCGCCCACGAGCCCGGTGAGCTGGCTCTTCGCACCCGACTGCTCGGCCACCGCGGTGCGGGAGCCGCTCGTCGACACGGCGAAGCCCTGCACCATGCCGGCCGCGAGGTTCGCGGCGCCGATGCCCACCATCTCCTGGTTGGGGTCGACCTCGTCGCCGCGCTTGGCCGCGAACGCCGCCGACGTCGCGATCGTGTCGGTGAGCGACACCAAGGTGATGCCGACGGCCGCGATCAGCAGGGGGCCGACGTCGGAGAGCTGGGTCCAGGGGAGGTCGGGCTTCGGGAACCCGCTCGGGAGCGTGCCCACGGTGGCGATCTCGTCGGAGAGCCCGAGGAGCGCCGACACCGTCGTCGCCCCCACCACCCCGACGAGCACGGCCGGCACCTTCGTCGTGAGCTTGGGGAGACCGAGCAGGACCGCGAGCACGGCGACGCCGACTGCGAGCGCGGCCCACTCCGTGGCGTCGAGGTGGTCGACGAACGCTCGGATCTCGTCGAAGAACGAGTCCGCGTCGGTGGAGAACCCGAACAGCTTCGGGAGCTGGCCGACGATGATCGTGATCGCGAGCCCGTTCATGTATCCGACCTGCACCTCGCTCGACAGCAGGTCGGCCACGAAGCCGAGCCTCCCGATCCCGAGCGCGATCTCGATGAGGCCCACCAACAAGGCCAGCATCCCGGCGAGCGCGATGGCCGTCTGCGGGTCGTCGGTGGCGCCGAGCGGGATGATCGCCGCGAAGATGAGCGGGGACACCGACGAGTCGGGTCCGAGCACCAGGACGCGCGACGGTCCGAAGATCGCGTAGCCGACGAGGCACCCGATCGTGGTGTAGAGCCCGGTGACCGCGGGCAGCCCCGCGAGCTCCGCGTAGGCCATCCCCTGGGGGACGAGGATCGCGGCGAGCACGAGGCCGGCGACGAGATCGGAGCGCAACCACGCGCGGCGGTACGAGCGCGCGGCCCCGACGGCGGGGACGAACTGTTCGAGGGGGCGGGTGCGGGGGCTCATCGTCGAGTTCGGTCCGCGCAGGGTTGGCGGACGCGCCTGTCTATCTCACCGGGGGGTCACGCGGCTCACGGGCCCGTGCACGTGGGTGGCCTCCCCGCTCGGGCGCATCGACGGCGTCGGGCGTGACCCGGGACCGGAGCTGCGCCCGCACCGTGCGCTCGGCGAGGACCCACCGGAAGGTCTCGATCCGCGCGTCCGACGTGCGTGTGCGCGCGTGGTCGAGAAGATCGGCGATTCGCGGTGCGGGGACGTCGGGATGGTCGACCACGAGCCGCGCGGGCACGGGCTCGCGCGTCGCCCGCGCGTCTGGCTCCTCGGGCTCCGACCCGGCGGCGCGCGCAACGCCGTCCCGACCCATGGCGCAGAATGTAGACGACTGTTGACATCACGCGGGATCCGTCGGGCCCAGCGGGCGGGAGGGAGGATCGGGTGGAGAGGGCCAGGGGGTGGCACCCAGCCGGCGGTGGGTGGCTGTGAGCTCGTCGTGGAGCACCGAGCGGGGCATCGCCTCGAGGGAGCCGGCGGCGATCAGGTAGTCCTCGAAGATGCGCCACCCGAGCGCCGAGGCGACGATCTGCGCGCCCCGCAGACGGGCGGCGGGCTCGTCGAGGCCGTAGGCGTCCTGGATCACCCGCATGAGGCCGAGGACCGGGTTGAACGCGGGTTCGCCGGTGGGTGCCCGACCGGACGACACGAGGTGGCTCAGGACGCGGGTCCATCGACCCATGACGGACTCGGCCTCGAAGCTGATCTGCTGGAGCGGACGGTCGATCACCTCGGATCCGAGCTGCTCGGAGAGGTCGTCGAACACCGCGCGGACGAGGTCGTCGCGCTTGCCGACGTACCGCGCGATGAGCGCCACCTGCACTCCGGCCTCACGGGCGACGTCGCGCAGCGACACCCCATCCACACCGTGACGGCCGAAGAGCACCGCGGCCGCGTCGAGCAGCGCCCGGCGCACGGCCTCCGGGCCGACCGGCGCGCCCGCGGGCCGCCGCGGGCCGGGACGACGCCGTTCGTCCTCCATGACCTGGACCCTAACCACGAGGACCGATCCGCCTGCGCACCGTTCGACATGGTCTACGCGCGTAGAAGACCGGCGCCGACGCGGTGGCGCTCGGAGTGGATCCCGAGCACGGGCTCGACGCCCCGGACGTGGAGCAGCGCCTCGAGCGCTACGGCCCGAACGAGCTCCCCCCGGAGCCTCCGCCGAGCCTGTGGGCCGTGGCGCGTGGGCAGGTGTCCAACCCGATGAACATCATGTTGCTCATCGTCGCCGTGGCGAGCTTCGCGATCGGTCAGGTCGCGACCGGGGCCGTGGTGGCGTCCCTCGTGACCTTCAACGTGGTGATGGGCTCGAGCCAGGAGCTCACGGCGCGCGCGATCGCCGACGAGCTGGGCTCGGGACCGGGTGTGGTCACGGGAACGGAGCTTGCCGCGCTGTCCGACGAGCAGGTCATCGCGTAGCTCCCGGAGCTGCTCGTGGGAGGTTTCATCACCACCTACCTCTCGTGGCGGGTGGCGTTCCTCCTCGAAGTCGTGATCGTCGGGGTGGTCCTGTCGGGGATCCGGCTCGTGCGCGACGTCCCGTACACGGGACCGCGCGAGATCGATCCCGTGGGCGCCATGCTCTCGGTCGTCGGTATGGGCGGCCTCGTGCTCGGGATCCTTGGATGGCAGGAGGGGAGCGAGGCGGTCGCCGCGCTCCTGGTCGTGGGCGCGCTGGCGATGGCGCTGCTCGGGTGGTGGCTCGTGCGGCGCAAGCGGGCCGGTGCCCCCACCCTTCTCGACCCAGACCTCCTGCGGGCCCCGATGTTCCGGCTGGGGATCGCCGCGCAGATGCTCCAGCAGACCGCGCTGGGCGGATCGATGATGGTGCTGCCGATCTTCCTGCAGATGGTGCTCGAGTACAACCCGATGGTCACGGGCCTCACCCTGGCCCCGCTGTCGTTGAGCATGTTCGCGATCGCGCTCCTCGCCGGGAAGCGGGCTGGCCGCCGCCGGCCGGCCGACATCATCCGCGCCGGGTTCGCGCTCCTCGCCATCGGAGTGGCGGCGTTGATCGCGGTCGTGCCTCGAGCCGACGCCGGCTGGTACCTGGTCCTTCCGCTGCTCGTCATGGGCTGCGGCCTCGGGCTCACGGTGTCGCAGCGCAACAACTACGCGCGGTCGCCGATCTCCGACGAGCGGGTGAGCGAAGCGGCGGGCGTGAACTCCGCGGCCGGCTCGTTCGGGCTCTCGTTCGGCCTGGCGTTCGCTGGCGCGATCTTGCTCGCGACGCTGTCGTTCGTGTTCACCAGAATGGCCGACGACAGCACGGTGCTGGGTCCCGCGCAGCAAGAGCAGGTAGCCAACGCGCTCGAGGACGATGCGGAGGTGTTGAGCAACGCGCACCTCGAGCAGCAGCTCGCGGGGCAGCACGAGGACGTGCAGGACGAGATCCTCCGCATCAACACCGACGCGCGGCCGCGAGCCCTGCAGGTGGCATTGCTCGTTCCGTGGCCACGTGCCTGGTGGCCACGTGCCTGGTGGCCACGTGCCTGGTGGCCACGGTCACATCACCGCGGCTCTTGCAGCCAGTCCGCGGGGGGTTGCCTCTCGCCGATCCGCTCGGCTTCGAGGATCTCGATCACCGAGACGTAGACCACCACGCGTCCGAAGAAGAGGATCCAGGCGATGAGCGCGAAGACCGCGCCGATCGCCCCCCAGAGCTCCGATGCGTTCCTCACGAGCCTGGGTACCCAGATCCCGCCGAACACCTTGAGGGCTTCGAGCATCACCGCGCCGATGACCGCGGCGGGGAGCATGGCGCGGAACGTGGTCCTGCGGTTGGGCAGCCACCACGAGGTGAAGAGCCACAGCACCGTGTTCGCGGTCATCGTGATCAGCACGACGAGGGCCGAGAGGTCGGTCGGCAGGCGCGTCCACAGCGTGGTCGCCATGACGCTCACGGCTCCCAGCAGCCCGAACCCGAGCAGCCACACGAGCGCGCGTGCGCGCTCGATCAGCCCGCGGTTCTTCACGCCCCACGCGATGTTGTACGCGGTCGCCACCGCGCCGCCGAAGCTGGTCCCGATCGTGACGACGCCGATGAACCCGATCAGCGTCGCGAAGCGGGCGCTGTTGCTCGCCGTGCTCACGGCCTCGGTGACCACCCTGGCCGCGTCGCCCGACAGTCCGAGCCACTGGGTGATCGCCTTCGCGACGTCGACGTTGGCCCGGTCGATGTATCCCACCGCGGCCACCGCGAGGAGGGTGATCGCGAACAGCGCGAGGAAGGCCGTGAGCGTGATGGAGTTGGCGCTCACGTTGCCATGCAGCGCCCCGTAGCGGTCGAGCACCGCGAGCACGTACCGAAGCGGCGGGAAGCGTTCGGCGATGCGATCGATGCGGCCACGCACGTCGAGCGCCACGGGCGGCACGTTATCGTTCCCTCCAACGGTGGACGCGGGAGTCGACATGGCCGAGTACGAGACCGTCACCTACGAGGAAGCGAACGGCGTCGCGTGGGTCACGTTGAACCGGCCCGAGGTGCACAACGCGTTCAACGGCACGATGACCGAGGAGCTGCGCGACGTCTGGCGGTCGTTGCGTCACAACGGTGACGTCGCGTGCGCGGTACTCACCGCAGCGGGCGAACGCGCCTTCTGTACGGGGATCGATCGCAACGAGGTGAACGTCGACTGGCCCGACG
>BTUT01000004.1:667-21101 GCA_045862935.1 Acidimicrobiia bacterium | reverse complement strand
GCGGGCACCACGTTCTCGTAGCGCGCGCTCATGCCCTGGTTGCGCAGCAGCCGGACGGTGTCGGCGTCGGCCGCGTCGTCGGTGGTCACCATCCCGCCCTCGCCGGTGGTCACGTTCTTCGTCGCGTAGAGGGAGAAGCAGCCCACACCGAAGGAGCCGGCGGGGCGCTCGCCCACGCAGGCGCCGTGGGCCTGGGCGGCGTCCTCCACGACCCGTGCGCCCACCCGCGCGGCGAGCGCGGCGATCTCGTCCATCGGCGCGGGTTGGCCGTAGAGGTGCACCGGCATGATCACCCGGGTCCGATCGCCGAGCACCGGCTCCACGGTGGCGGCGCTGACGCCGAGGTCGCGCGGGTCGACGTCCGCGAACCGCGCGGTCGCGCCCACCTCGAGGATGGCGTTGAGGGTCGCCGCGAAGGTGAGCGGCGACGTGACGACCTCGTCGCCGGGCCCGACGCCGAGCGCGGTCAGGGCGGCCACGAGGGCCGTCGTGCCCGAGCTCACGGCCACCGCGTGCTCGGTCCCGCAGAGCTCCCGGAACCGATCCTCGAGGCGCGCCACCACCGGCCCCTGCGCGAGGTGCCCGGAGCGCAGCACCTCGAGCACGAGCCGTTCCTCCTCGGGGCCGACGTCGACCGCCGAGATGGGGACCGGCGGCTCGCTCACGCGTCCCCCACTCACGCGTCACCCGCGCGTCGTGGGCCCGCGCGTCGCGCGCTCACGCCCGACAGCCCGTGCAGCGGAGATCGGCCGGTCGCTCGGCCTCCCGGCTCACGACCGCGCCACACGCGCACACCCAGCCCGCGTGACGGGCCGGGTTGCCGAGCACGAGCTGGTGGGGGTCGACCGATCGGGTCACCACCGCGCCCGCACCCACCATCGCGTGCTCGCCGATCTCCACGCCGCACAGGATCGTGGCGTTCGCGCCGATCGACGCCCCCCGCCGCACGACCGTCGGCACGACCTCCCACGCGCCGACCGCGCGAGGGACGCGGTCGTTGGTGAAGACGGCACTCGGCCCGACGAACACCTCGTCGTCGAGGACCACCCCCGAGTACACCGAGACGTTGTTCTGGATCTTGCAGCGCGCCCCGATCGACACGCCGGCGTCCACGAACACGTTCTTGCCGAGCGTGCAGCCCGCACCGATCACCGCGCCCGTCCGGAGGTGCGAGTGGTGCCACACGGCCGTCGCGTCCCCCACGACCGCCCCCGCCTCCACGACGGCCGTCTCGTGAATTCGCACGGCTCCCACGCGGCGGTGAGCGTAGTGGCGGCGCTAGCCTCCGCGGATGCCCGAGACGCAGATCACGGTGACGGGCGGGGCGGGGTTCGTCGGCTCGCACCTCTGCTGGCAGCTCGCCGAGAAGGGCTACCGGATCCGCATCCTCGACAACCTCCGGCGGGCCAACCTCCCGGCCGTGGCGCCGCTGCTCGACGACGGGCGGGCCGAGCTCGTCGACGGCGACATCCGCTACCGGGCCGTGGTGGACGCGGCGGTGGTCGGCTCCGAGGTCGTGGTGCACCTCGCCGCGACGTCGATCAACCGGAGCCAGGCGGCGCCCGCGGAGAGCGTCGACGTCGACGTCCGCGGCTCGGAGCACGTGTTCGCGGCGGCCGCCGACGCGGGCGCGCGCCGGGTGGTGTTCGCGTCGAGCGCGTCGGTCTACGGCCCGCCCCGCACCCTGCCGATGGCCGAGGACGACCCCCTCGACCCGCAGACCCCCTACTGCCTCGGCAAGCTCGCCGGCGAGCACCTGCTCCAGTACTACGGGCGGCGCACCGGCCTCGAGTGGAACATCCTGCGGTTCTTCAACGTCTACGGCCCGGGCCAGCACACCGACGCGTACTACACGGCCGTCGCGTCGATCTTCCTCGGCCGCCTGCTCGCGGGCGAGCCTCCGATCGTCGACGGGAGCGGCGAGCAGACGATGGACCTCGTCCACGTCCGCGACGTCGCCCGCGCGCTCGTGTGCGCGATCGAGTCGCCGTCGTCGGGCAACGTCTGCAACGTCGGCACCGCGACCCAGACCTCGGTGGCCGAGCTCGCCCGCCTGCTCATCGAGCTCGTGGGCACCGACCTCGAACCCGAGTTCCGCCCGCGCGCGGTGCTCGTCGCCCGGCGGGAGGCTGACATCCGCCGGGCCGCCGAGACCATCGGCTGGAAGCCCGAGATCGGGGTGCGCGAGGGCATGGAGGAGATCGTGCGCCTCGCGCGCGACGCCCGACCGTGACCGGCGCCTAGGGCGAACGGCATGCGCGTCGCGCTGGTCAACAACTTCTTCCCCCCTCGCGCGGGCGGGAGCGCGCACCTCACGGAGCGGCTCGCGAAGCGGCTCGCGGCGCAGGGCGTCGAGGTGCTCGTGCTCACGGCCTCGTTCGGCGGCGCGCCGGCCCACGAGCACGTCGACGGCTACGAGGTCGTCCGCCTGCCGAGCCGGGAGGCGCCGAAGTCGAAGCTCACGATGCGCTTCGACGTGAGCTACGTCACGTCACCGGCGAACGTGCGGCGCGTCTTCTCGATCCTCGACGGCTTCGGGCCCGACGTGATCCACCAGCACGGCCAGTTCTTCGACCTGACCTTCCTCACGTCGCTCTACGCGCGGCGGCGGGACGTGCCGACCGTGCTCTCGGTCCACACCCGTCTCGAGCACACCAGCCGCGCGCACGATCTCGTGCTGCGGGCGGGCGACGTCACCCTCGTGCGGGGCTTCATCGCCCTGTCACGGCCGACGGTCGTCGCGATGGACCGCCACATGCGCGACTACATCCGCCGCCGCTACGCGGTGCCGCCGGAGCGGATCGTGCCCATCCCGGTCGGGATCGAGCCGACCGACGTCGCCGGCGACGCGGCGCGCGCCCGGGAGCGCCTCGGGCTCGGCGACCGGCCGCTCGTCGTGTCGGTGGGCCACGTGATCGCGGTCCGCGACCGCCTGGCCCTCGTCGAGGCGATGCCCGCGCTGGCGCGCCTGGTGCCCGACGCGGCCGTGGTGGTCGTCGGCAACGTCTACGACCACCGCTTCCTGCGCCGGGCCGAGGAGCTCGGCGTGCGCGACGCCCTGGTGCTCACCGGCGGCGTGCCCCTCGCCGAGGTCGCCGACCTCCTCGCCGCCGCCGCGGTCGAGGTCCACGAGCTCCAGGGGATCGGGCTCGGCACCGCGACCCTCGAGGCGATGGCCGCCCGGGTGCCGGTCGTCGCGGTGGCGCCGGTCGACAACTTCCTCGGCTTCGAGCTGCGGCCCTGGCAGGACCTCGCCCTCGTGCTGCCCGACGATCCCGACGCCCTCGCCGGCGCGATCCACCGGCTGGTGGAGGACCGCGCGCTGGCCGAGCAGCTCGCGGTGGGCCAGGAGAAGCTCGTGCGCGAGCGCTTCACGATGGAGGTGGTGACCGCCGCCCACGTGGAGCTGTACGAGCGGGTCAGCGCCGGACGCGGAGGACGATCAGGCGCCTGACCCGGTGCCCGGGTCCGCCCGCGGCGGGGCCAGCGGGTTCTCCCAGCGGAACTCGGAGAACCGTGCGAAGTCGGTGTCGGCCGAGCACACCGTCAGCCCGTGCTCGACCGCCACGGCCACGAGCGCGGCGTCGCTCACGAGGTTCCCCCGGAGCTGGTACGCGCCGACGAGCGCACCGAGGATCTCGCCGTGGCGCCGCGTCGGCTCCGGGGTCCACACGACGTCGCACGCCGGCCAGTCGGCGACCCGGCTCCACGCCGCGTCGGGATCCAGCGGGCGCTCGAAGGCGCGGGGATGTCATCCCCCGACGTCGGCGGGGATCTCGCGGTGGCGGACCACCCGTGCCGGGCTGCCCACCACCACCGCGCCGGGCGCGACGTCGCGGGTCACCTGGGCCCCGGCGCCCACGAGCGCCCAGGCCCCCACCCGCCGCTGCTCGCGCACCATCGCCCCCATGCCCACGAACGCGCCTTCGCCCACCACGGCGTCGCCGCCGAGCAGGACCCCGGACGCGACCGTCGCGAAGTCCTCGATCACGTCGTCGTGGGTGAACACGCACCCGGGCATCACCGCGACGTGGCTGGCGAGCGTGACCGACGCGGTGAGCACGTTGCCGGCCAGCACCACCGTGCCCGGCCCGAGCGTGCACGTCGACGCGACGCTCGCGGCGGGGTGCACGAGCACCGCGTAGCGCTCGGCCGGGAGGGCGAGGCGGCCGACGATGCGCTTGCGCGAGAAGTTGTCGTGCTGGCTCCCGGTGCACACCACGACCTGCAGGTCGTCGTGCTGCTCCACGAGCCGCTCGACGGTCTGGATCGGGCCGAGCACCGCCACGCCGTCGAGGTCGGACCCTCGCTCGGCGTGGCGGTCGTCGACGAAGCCCAGGAGGTCGTAGGTGTCCCGGACGCCGTTGATCGCCCGCACGGCCTCGGCCACCTCGCGCCCCAGCCCGCCCGCGCCCACGATCACGAGGCGGCGCGTCATACCGCGTGCACCGCGAGCTCGGGTGTGATCCGGAGCAGGTCGTCGGGATCGCTCGTGAGCACCGCGCCGCCGCCCCGGAGCGCGCACAGGGCGACGTGCGCGTCCACGACGTCGCGCGTCTCCGACGACGCCAGGAGCAGCCCGACCCGCCGCGCGTCCCCGGCATCGAGCGCGACCACGTCGACGTTCGGGAGCCGCAGGAAGGCGGCCAGGCGAGCTTGGCGGCGCGGGTCGCGCCACGCCTGCGCGACGCACCCCGCCGGTACGGTGATCGCGCCGTTCGTTCGCCGGGCCTCGGCGACCAGCACGGTGACCGCGCGGTCGTTGCGCTCGAGCGCGATCAGCGCGCCGGTGTCGAAGACGACCATCCCCGCGCTAGGCGGCCGAGCCCGACAGCAGCCGTCGCGCCTCGGCCCGCTCGTCGGCGGTCACCGGGCCACCGGTGCCGGCGAGCATCTCCGTGAGCATCGTGTCGAAGTCGGCCTCGGCGGCGAGCTGGCCGACGACGGCGTGCTCGATGTACGCCGACACGCTGCGGGCCCGGCCGGCGCCCACCTCGGCCCGCACCTGCGCGAGCACATCGGGACGCAGCGTGATCGCGATCTTGGCCTTCCGGGTCTCCATACCAGTCATCATACCCACCCACCGCAGGCGTCGCGCCCGCTCCACACCGGCGGGTCGGGCGTGCGCGCCGGTACCACACCTTCGGGAGGCCGTGAGGAAGCCTCCTCGGTGCGGGAGGCTGTCAGAGGGCGGCCTCCGACGGGGCCGCACCGATCAGCTCCTCGTAGAGCGCGGCGAGGTCGTCGGCCTCCTCGTCCACGGTGCGGATCGCGGTGGCGCGCGCGCCGGCGGCGAGCCGGGTGAGCCGCGCCCGGTCGTCGAGGAGGGTGACGATCGCTCGGGCCAGCGAGCCCGGCTCGGCGTGGTCGAAGGCCAGGCCGTTCACGCCGTCGCGCACGACGTCGAGCACGCCGAACGCTCGCGACGCGACCACGGGGAGCCCGGCGAGCAGGTACTCGCGGGTCACCCGGTGGAAGGTCTCGAAGTACGAGGGCGACAGGCCCACGTCCACCTCGGCGAGGAGACCGGGGAGATCCTCGGGGCGGTACCCGCCGCGCAGCTCGACGCGCGGGTGGCTCGCGGCGATGCCGGCCAGCCGCTCGGGCTCGCCACCGCCCAGGCACCGCAGCACGAAGTCGTCGCGACCCGTGAGCGCCGGCGACGAGAGGGCCGCGGCGAGCGCGTCGGCGCCCTTCACCACGTCGAGCGTGCCGGCGACCGCGAGCACGATCGGTTCGCCCGCCCCCACCGGGCGAGCGCGCGGCGCGGCGTCGACCCAGCCCCCGACGTCCATCCCCATCGGGATCGTGCGGGCCCGGACCGGGTCGAGGGGCAGCGTGGCCTCGAAGTACCGGCGCCACGCCTCGTTGGAGAAGACCACGCGGTCGAACACACGGGTGTACTGGTGCACGGCGCGGGCCCGCTTGCGCTGGAGCGCGCGGTGCAGGCGCGCGACCGCCCGCAGGTGCTCGCGCGCGCGCTCCCGATCCCGCTCGGGCTCCCCGGGGTCCGCGCCCCCCGCCGCCCCGGCACCCGCCGCCCCGCCACCCAGCCCGGCGCCCGGCCCGGCGCCCGGCTCGCCACCCAGCCCGGCGCCCGGAGCGTCGCGCGGATCGTCCGCGCACAGGTCGGGGTGGGCGGCCGTGATGCACGCCGCGCAGTGCTCGGGCGTGAGCGGCGCCGTGCAGTACCCCGAGGGCCCCGAGCACGGCGACACCGGGGCGACCAGGCCACAGAGGTCCTCCGCGCAGCTCACGGTCCGCACCACGGGGATCCCGGCCTCCCGGGCGACCTCCGCGAGCTCGAGCGGCAGGTTCACGTTGTCGACGACGTGGACCACGTCGGGCTGCCGGACGCGCAGGATCCGGGCGAAGCCGGCGGCGGCGGCGGTGCCGACCCCCCGGGCCGACGCGGCGTGGATCGCCCAGCGGGCACCGTGGTACGGGGTGATCGGCACCCGGAGGCGCACGAAGTGCCCCGAGGGGTCGGGGAACGCCCCGGTGGGCGCCACGACGGCCCCGGCCGGGGACACCCCTGCCGGGAGGCCCGCAGGGGCCTCCAGGGAGGCCTGAGGGGCCGCCCAGGCCGTGTCGGCGGGGTCGGAGCCGGCCACCACCGTGACCGTGAAGCCCCGGGCGCTCAGGGCCCGGGCGTAGCCCAGCGCCACGAGCGGCGTGCCGGTGTGCTCCTCGGGGGGTAGCCGGTGGACGACGTAGCAGACGTGCGGCACAGCCGCTACGGCGACGAGCCCCCGCCCGGCGGGGCCGTGGTCGGCGTGGTGGACGGCACGGTCGTCGGCGGCACGGTCGTCGGCGGCACGGTCGACGGCGGGACCGACGGGCCGGTCGTGGTGGTCGTGGTGGTCGTGGACCCCACGGTGGTCGGCGGGGTGGACCCCACGGTGGTGGGTGGAGCCGTGGTCGGCGTGGTGGACCCCACGGTGGTCGGCGGGGCCGTCGTCGGCGTCGTGGGCGAGATGGTCACCCCCGGCGCCCCGATGAACACGACGTCGAGGGTGGCGGTCTGGGTCGTACGGTTCAGGTCGAGCTGGGCGACGAAGCGGTCGGGGAGGCCCCACGGCAGGGGAAAGCCCTCGTGACCGCCCCGCGGCACGACCGACCCCCGGAACACGTACTGGGAGTCGTTGAAGCGCATCATGAGCGGGCCGCGCAGCTCCACGACCGTGCCGTCGGGCCCGGTCACGTCGACCACCAGCACCGACTCACCCGGCTCGAGGCAGGCCCGGGCCGAGAGCGCCACCGCCAGGGTGCTCGTCGTCGGCCCGTCGGGCTCGGCCGCGATCCGCAACGTGGCGGTGCTCGCGAACGAGATGCTCACGCCCGCGCCCGCGCCACCCGCGACCGGGTCGACGGTGCCCACCACCGCACCCCGCCCGGGCAGCGACGCCCGGATGCCCGGGTAGTCGGCGAGCCACGGGCACGGCGAGACCCGCGGGGCCGCCCCGGGCTCCGGCGCGGGCGCCGGGCCCCAGTCGAACTCCGCGGTGGCGTCGGCCCCGGCGGTGACCCAGTCGCGGTCGGGGTCGAGCACGGCCTTCACCGACCCGGCGACGGTCGTCGGCACCGTGACCGGCGCCTCGGCCTCGACCGTCGCGGCGACGATCGACACCACGCCGCTCGCCGCCCCGTCGCCGTTCGACGGCGGGGTCTCGGCGGGCGCGCTCACGGCCGCCCCGCTCGCCTCGGTCGCCGGGCCCGACGACCCCGACGAGCCGGTCACCACCGGTGCGGCGAACACCCCGCCCACGACGGTGGCGACGCTCGCGGCGAGCACCACGAGCGCGTTCGGCCCGCTCGCCGCGCTGGACACCGCGAGGTCGGGCACCGGCGTGGCGCTCACCGCGTAGGCGAGGTTCGTGGCGTGCGCGACGTGCGCGGTGAGGCCCGACGGCGCGGCGGCCCGCGCGGCCTGGGACCCGTCGGCGAGCGCATCCGACGCGTGCTTGGCGTGCCGCGACCACGCGCGCACCCCGAACGGCAACAGGAGCACCGCGGCCACGGCGTCGCGCACCCGCACGAGGCTGCGCTGGAGCGCCGCCCGCGCGCGGTGCACCCGGGCGCGCGCGTTGTCCTCGGAGATGCCGAGCTGCTCGGCCACCTCGGGATACGTGAGGCCGTTCATCTCGTGCAGCCAGAACGTCTGGCGCTGCGCGGCGGGGAGCGCGTCGAGCGCGTCCTGCACCGCCCGGATCACCACCGGGTCGGACACGTGGTCGGAGAGGTCGCCGACCGTGGCCCGCTGCGCCCCGATGCGCTCGGGGAGCGCGCGCTGCACCGTGCGGCTGGCCGCGTGGTCGTGACACACGTTGACGACGATGCGGTGCAGCCACGCGCCGATCCGGTACTCGCCGTCGAGGCGGCACAGCCCGCGGTACGCGCGCTCGAACGTCTCCTGCACCGCGTCCTCGGCCTCCGGGTGGCTCCCGAGGCGGCGCCGGGCCTGGGCCAGCAGCGCGGCGTAGTGCTCGCGCACGATCACCGGGAAGACCGACTCGTCGCCGCGGCAGTGCGCTTCGATCAGCGCGCGGTCGCGGTCCCGCCGTGTGGTCTCACTCGGCTCGACGAGCATGGTCGGTCCAGCCCCCGGGGAAGGTCACGGCCGAATCCCTGAGTTCGGCGCACGGCCACGGTACCCCGACCGGGCTCTCCGGACAAGGATCGCGGATGGTGCCGGGCGTGCGGAGGCACGTCGCGCGCGGCTCACGCCGCGCCGGAGGTGCGCTTCGCCCGGGACGTGCTCAGGCCGAGACGAGCCCCGGCTGCACGGGCGAGATGTTGATCGCGCCGCCGCAGACGTTCACCGAGCTCTTCAGCCTCACGACCTTGGTGTCACCGGGCAGCGTGAGGTCGAACGAGCGCACGTCGAGGCACGACCCGGTGATCGGGTTCCAGGCCATCACGAACGACGCCTGCGCCCCGGGCTCGACGGTCACCGTGGCCTCACCCATCACCCCCGCCGGGATCCCCTCGCCGCCGTGGTTCACGGTGGCCGTGAGCTGCTCGCCGCCCGGGCCGAGGAGCGCCACCCCCACGTAGCCGGTGATCGTGCACTGCCGGCCGCCGGTGTTGTCGAGCACGACCACCGCCACCTGGCTCGCGCCACGCACCGTCGAGCTGGCGGGCACCGCGGTGACGTCGGCCGCCTTGCACGGCCCGCCCGGCTTCCCGACGGTGGTCGACGGCGTCGGCTTCCCCTCGGTCGTGGCCGTCGTGTCGGGCCCGCTCGTCGGCCCGGGGCCCGCCTCGGTGGTGGTGGCGGTCGACGTCGACGCCTGCTCGTCGTCACTTCCGCCCCCCGCCACCAGCGCCACCACGATCCCGCCGGCCACGATCGCGGCCACGATCACGCCGATCACCACCCAGCGCACGTGGCGCCGGTGGCTCCGGCGCTCCCGACGGGTGGGACCGGGCGACGGGCTGGGACCTGGCGACGACACGGGAACGCGCTCCTCCGGTTCGGCTGGGGGTGGTGCTCGAACGATCCGCCACGCTACCGGGTGCCCACGCCCGAACGGGGGCCGCGGGACCCGGAAGGCCCACGGATGCGCCGGCCACCCCGGCAACGAGGAGGGGCCCCCTCTCGGGGGCCCCTCTCGTCTTGCGGTCTCCGGGTCGCCCCGGAGGCGGACAGCCGGTGTTGCTAGCTGCCGATGGTCCTTGCCGCCGCGGTGAGGATCGACGGCGAGAGGGCGAGCGGTCCACCGATCGGCTGGATCGTGAACACGTTGCTGCTCTCGTCGACAACCTGGTCACCGGCCGGCGAGACCGGGTTCCCCGGCATGAGGCCACCCGAGGGCACGGCCCCGGTCAACCCGGAGATGTAGAGCGAGCTGGACGTGAGGAACGACGTGACCGCCGAACCCAGGCTCGTCGGGCTCTCCGTGATGATCAACGGGAACTTCACGCACTCGTGGTAGTGCCGGTTCTGGTTGTCGTCGGGGATGTCGAGGTCGCACACGTTGTAACGCCCGTTGTGGACGCTCAACACGGCGGCGGCCGACATCGCGTCCGCGAACCAGTCACCCCGTGCCATCAGCACGGTGTGCGCCGTCACCTGCTCGTTGCGGTTGAAGTTGATGTTCCCCGCGGTGCGGTTCACGTAGTTGTCCCACTGGAAGTCGACGTTGTTCCAACCCATGCCCAGTGCGGACGACAGCTCGAACGCCGCCAGGTTGGTCGACGTCTCGGACGCGTTCGCGCCTGCGACCCGGAAGGCCGACAGGCCCGGCACGGCCCCGAGGTACGCGGACACGACGGAGTCACAGACCGCCATCGGACCACCCACCACGATGAGCTGCTTGATGTGCTGGTTGAACATCGCGTCGATCGCGGCCTGCGAGACCGAGCACGACGGCGTCGCGATCAGCGGCATCGGGCCGCCGTTGCCGATCGGGGTCTGCATCCAGCCGCCGTAGGCGGGCACGCTCGCCACCATGGCGTCCTGGAACCAGTCCCCGGTCACCAGCAGCGCGGTGTTCACCGGTGCACCCGGCGCCGTGCCCCACTGCGAGGTGCCCCCCGCGGTGTTGAAGGGGTTGGTCGGGCTGTTCGCCCCGAACGCACCGAACGCCGCGGGCGGCTCCGCCCCGACGAACTCGGCCAGGCGGGCGTTGGTGTCCCACACGGTGTTGCCGGCGATGCGGATCACCACGAGCTTCTTCTCGAGCCCGGTGTTCGGGTCGAGACGAGGCGAGGTGCCGCCACACTGGAACGCCGTCGTGGCCTTCAGCTCGTTGACCACCGCGTCGCTGATGGCCAGCGGGCCACCCACCACGAACACGGTCTGCGCACCCTGGAGACGGATCGTGTCCTTGGTGCGCGGGTCCAGGCTGTTCGGCGGGGTCAACAGGACGCCCGACTCCACGGTCCCGGCCGCGTACGCGGCACCGAGACCGTCGGCGAAGTAGTCCGAACGGGCCAGGAAGATCGTCGGGCCGTAGATGTAGTCACGCCAGATCGTGTTCGACACGCAGTCACCCTTGGCGTAGTCGAACTGGTGGTTGATCGCCTGCGCGGCGGTCGACTCGGCGTTGTGGCCGAAGATCGCGTCCGCCTGCTCGGAGATCGTCGCGAGCTGGACGTAACCCAGAATGCGGTTGATGTCACGCTGAGAGGTCGGGCCGCACTGGCTCTGCTCACCCTGGATCCACCACACGTAGGCCCACACCGGGCCGTCGGTACGGGCGAGACCCGCGAGGCTCAAGCCGCTCGTGGTCCACTGCGTGACCGGCTTGTTGGACGCGATGTTCACCGGGAGCTCGGCCACGGTGTTACCGGCACGGAGCGCGGTCGCGCTCCCGCCGGCCGAGGCCGAGTTGCCCGCCGAGCTCGCACCCGGGTTCACCGACCAACCCGGCGTGGCGCCGAAGACGAGGCCGTTGCCGCTGTTGTTGTCGATCCCCAGGCACACCTTGCCCGGCGGGTTCGCGTCGATGAGGTGCCGGGTCAGGTCTTCCGTCGCCGGGTTGGGCGGCCACGCGGTGTAGCCGTCCCACGGCGGGAGCGCCGACGCGACGTTCTCGTCGATCTTGAACTCGGCGATCGGGCCACCGACGAGGTCGGTCGCCGTGTTGCGCACCAGCGTGGACCGCGGGTTGTTGGCCGACGGCCGCTCACCCGTGACGGTCACGCTCGACTCCACCGCGAAGCCGGAGCCCGTGAAGTGCGCCGGGCCCGTCGTCGCGCCGAAGCCGACGTCGAAGAGCACCGGACCGTAGATGGCGTTGGGCGGCGGGGAGGCGAACTCGCTCCACCCGATGCTCACCGACGCCATCTGGTTCGCCTGACCCGCACCGTTGTTGGTGGCGGTCAGGCGCAGCGTCGCGTACGACGCCGGCTCCGCGTCACCCGTGCAGGGGATCTGGTTGAGCACCGAGATGCTGAACACGGGAGCCGGGGCGACCGGCGAGGTCGACGTCTGCGCAACGGTGTTGGTGTTGTTCAGCCCGCTGAACCCGACGTAGTTCGACTCGTCGGGGTGCGACTGGTTCACACCCTGCGGGTTGTAGGGCACCATGCAGTTGACGCCCGGGGTCCCGTCGTAGTCGCCCGGGGCCACGGTCACGTCGAAGGTGTCGCCGGCGTCCCAGTCACCCTGGATCTGGAACGACCACCCCGCACCCCCGCCGAACGACGAGATCGGCGGCGCGGCGGGAAGCCCGCGCGTGTTCTGCTGGAGGTTGCTCGGTGCGGTGTTGGGCGCGAGCACCCACGTGGTCGAGCCCTCCGCCGAGGCAACACCCCCTCCGAGTACGAGGGCAAGGCTGCCGGCGAGGAGGGTGGCGGAGAGGAATCCCCCGAGCCCCCTCACCAGGCGGCGATGCCTGGTGTGCTTTCGCATTCATTGCTCCTTTGTCGCATCGCCCCGGACGGGTGCTGATGGATCGACGGAACCGCTGACGTTGGTCTTGCGTTCTTGCCCTTGCGGTCTTGCTGCCTTGCGGTCTTGCTGCCTTGCACTTGCTGTCCTGCTGCTGTCCTGCGCTTGCCGGCCGGCTCTCCCGGTCACGAAGTCCGGGCCCGGCCGTCCTGGAGTCGCCAGACAGTAACGGATGACGCACGCCAGGGCGCACATCGACCGATCATCACCGCTCGTGGTGATCGGCCCATCTGCGCGCTGGGGGCTCGAGCTCGGCTCCGGGGGTCCTCGCAGCCCAACGAGGCCCCGGCTCTTCTGGACGTTCAACTGGTCGGGCCCCGCCGCTGTGACACGGCCGGGCCGGATTTCTTCGCGGCGTGGGGCCGGGTCGGGGTGGCGCACGGTGCGACGAACCGCGTCCGGACACACGTCCGGGGCAGCATGGCAGGTCGGCGGGACGCGCGCGCGGATCCCCCGACCGTGCGGCGCCGCGGGGCTAGCGTTCGGCCGCCGGCACCATCGTCCCCTTCCGCCCCACGTCCTCCCCCGTGCGCGAGGAGCCCACGCGTCCCATGCCCGAGCGCCGAGTCCGCGTCGCCCTCGTGGGGGCGGGATCCATGGGGTCGCTGCACGCCCGCGTGATCAGCCAGGGACAGGACACGACCCTCGCGTGCGTGGTCGACCCCGACCGCGCGGCGGGCGAGGCGCTCGCCGGTCGCTTCCGCACGGAGTGGCGTGCCGAGCTGGGTGATCCCACCGGCTTCGACGCGGTCGTGCTCGCGTCGCCGACCTCCACGCACCTCGCGTGGAGCCTCGACCTCATCGCCGCCGGGGTGCCCCTGCTCGTGGAGAAGCCGCTCGCCGACGACCTCGCGTCGGCCGAGGCGATCGTCGCGGCGGCCCGCGCCGGACGTGTCCCGCTGATGTGCGGGCTGCTCGAGCGCTACAACCCGGCCGTGCGCACGGCGCTGCGCATCGTCGCCGAGCCGGTGCACGTGGTGACCGTGCGCCACTCGCCGTACGTAGCGCGCATCCCCACCGGCGTCGCCCACGACCTGCTCGTGCACGACGTCGACCTCGTGCTGCGCCTGGCAGGCATGCCGCGCTCGGTGCAGGCGCGGTTCGGCTACGCGCATCCCGCGTCCGAGCCGGGCGCCGAGGACGTGGCCGACGTGCTCCTCGACTTCGACGGCGGCCTCGTCGCCTCGCTCTCGGCCAGCCGCCTCTCGCAGCGCAAGGTGCGCAGCCTCACGATCGCCGAGCTCGACCGCCTCGTGGAGGTCGACATGGTGCGCCAGGACGTGACCGTGTACCGCCACGTGCTCAACACCGCGCTCGACGACGAGGCCGAGGGCGGGTACCGCCAGCAGACGATCATCGACATCCCCGCGATCCACGACGCGCGCGAGCCCCTCGCCGCGCAGCTCGACCGGTTCGTCGCGCTGGTGCGCGGCGAGGTCGACCCCGACGAGGAGCTCGACACGCTCCTCGGGCCCCACGCCGTGGTCGAGGCGGCCCGCCGCTCCGCCTCCGGCTGACGCTGCGCTCGGTCCGGTTCCGCAGCACCGCCGCGGGCTCTCGATCGGGCTCCTGGCGCCTTGTGGGCGTTGCCGGTGCTGCAGGCGTGGTGCCCCACGATCGCGCTCGCCGCGGAGATCGGGCTCCCGCGGGCGACCACGTCGACCGGGATCGCCGAGGTCGCGCGCGGTCACGAGCGGTCACGCGCCCGCCGTGCCCGTGCTGTGACGTCGCCGCCGTCACCCGCACGCCGCGGCGACGCGCGTCACCCGGAGGCGGGCCCCGTGGCCGCGACCTGCACGACGTCGCGTACGGCCGCGGCCACGTACTCGACGTCGGCGTCGGTGAGGTTGGCGTGCATCGGGACCGCGAGGTGGCGCGCGAACAGGCCGGCCGACACCGGGCACGGGGGACGCACCCCGTACACCGGCTGGACGTGCGACGCGAACGTGCCGAGGTTGGCCTGCACGCCGCGCGCCCGCAGCTGCGCGGCGACGCGGTTGCGTGCCGACGCGAGCGACGGATCGAGCGTGAGCGCGTACGTCTGCCACGTGTGGTCGCGGTCCTCACCGGTCGCCGGCAGCGTCACCTCGGCGAGGTCGCCGAGCAGCTCGGCGTACGCCGCCGCGATCCGCCGGCGGGCCGCGAGCAGCGACGGCAGGCGGTCGAGCTGCACGAGCGCGACCGCGGCCTGGATGTCGCTCAGCTTGTAGTTGTACCCGAGCTCCTCGAACACCGGCACCGGCAGCGAGCCCTGCTGCTCGCGCGCCAGCGCGCTCTCCACCCCGAAGCACGAGAGCCGGCGCGCGCGGTCGGCGCGCGCCGCGTCGGCGGTGACGAGCAGCCCGCCCTCTCCCGACGTGATGCCCTTGCGCGCGTGCAGCGAGAAGCAGGCCACGTCGGCGAGCGTGCCCGACGGTCGGCCGCGGTAGGTCGCACCCACGCTGCACGCCGCGTCCTCGACCAGGAACAGCCCGCGGGCGCGCGCGAGGTCGCGCAGCGGGTCGTAGTCGGCGCACTGGCCGAGCGTGTCGACCGCCACGATGCCGACCGTCCGGTCGCCGACAGCCGCGGCCGCCGCGTCGACGTCGATCGTCCAGGTGTCGGGGCGCACGTCCACGAACACCGGCGTGGCTCCCGTGTAGCGCACCGCGTGTCCGGTGGCGGGGTAGGTGTAGTCGGCCACGAGCACCTCGTCGCCGGGGCCGACGTCGAAGCCGAGCATCGCGAGGTGCAGCGCCGCAGTGCAGTTCGCCACCGCGACGGCGTGGCCGCCGTCGCACCACGCCCCGAAGCGCGCCTCGAGCTCGGCACCCCTGGGGCCCTGGCCCGCCACCCAGCCCGACGCGAGGACGGCCCGCAGCGCCTCGATCTCCTCCTCGCCGAACGTGGGCTGCGAGAGCGCGATCACCCGGGTGGGCGGCTCGGAGGGCGGCACCGAGCGGATGATAACGTCGCCGTCCCGTTCGAGCCGCGCCCCAGGCGGGGGCGGGCGATGCCGGTGCATGGCCGGTGCATGGCCGGTGCAGGACCGGTGGACGACCGGCACAGGACCGGTGCAGGAGTGGGAGCAGTCACGTGAAGGGCCTCATCCTCGCCGGGGGCGCCGGGACGCGCCTGCGACCGATCACCCACACGAGGGCCAAGCAGCTCGTCCCCGTGGCCAACAAGCCCATCCTCTTCTACGGCATCGAGGAGATGGCGCGGGCGGGGATCGAGGAGATCGGGATCATCGTCGGCGACACGCGCGACGAGATCATCACCGCCGTGGGCGACGGCTCCGCGTTCGGCGTCGACGTCACCTACATCCCCCAGGACGCGCCGCTCGGCCTCGCGCACTGCGTGCTCATCGCGCGCGACTTCCTCGGCGACGAGGACTTCGTGATGTACCTCGGCGACAACCTGCTGCAACAGGGCCTCGTGGAGTTCGTCGAGCAGTTCGAGGCCGCACGCCGCCGCGACGGCGACTCGGCGCCGTGCGCGCAGATCCTGCTCGCGCACGTCGACGACCCGCGCCAGTTCGGCGTGGCCGAGATCGACGCGCGCGGCGACGTCGTTCGCCTCGTCGAGAAGCCGGCCGATCCGCCCTCCGACCTCGCGCTCGTGGGGGTCTACCTGTTCGACGTCCGCATCCACGACGCGGTGCGCGGCATCGAGCCCTCCGCGCGCGGCGAGCTCGAGATCACCGACGCCATCCAGTGGCTCCTCGACCACGGGCTGCGCGTGCGCAAGGAGATCCTGCACGGATGGTGGCTCGACACCGGCAAGAAGGACCCGCTGCTCGAGAGCAACCGCCTCCTGCTCGAGGGCATCACGACCCGGCTGGAGGGCGAGGTCGACGACGCGTCGACCATCGAGGGCCGCGTGGTGATCGAGGCCGGGGCCCGGGTGGTGGGCTCACGGGTGCGCGGCCCCGCGGTGATCGGTTCGGGGACGCGGGTGGAGCACAGCTACATCGGGCCCTACACATCGGTGGCGAGCGACTGCGAGATCGTCGACTCCGAGCTCGACCACTCGGTCGTGCTCGAACGGGCGCGGATCGTCGGGATCGCGCGCGTCACCGACTCGCTCATCGGCCGCGACGTCGAGGTCGGCCGCTCCGGCAAGCGCCCGCACGCCCTGCGGCTCATGCTCGGCGACCACTCGATCCTGGACCTGGAGTAGGTTCGTACGCCATGCCCGAGGTGAGTGCCGCGGCGGAGATCGCGGGCGTCTACGTCGTCGAACCCGACCTCTACGGCGACGACCGCGGCGTCTTCGTGGAGACCTACCGGCGCGAGTGGATCCCGAGCGGGCGCGAGATGGTGCAGGCCAACCGCGCCGACCGCCAGGCCGGCTGCATCGTCGGGCTGCACTACCACCTCCACCAGGCCGACTACTGGTACGTGCCGTCCGGGCGGGCGAGGGTGGTGCTGCACGACCTGCGCGAGGGGTCGCCCACCGACGGCGCGACGCTGGTGCTCGACATCGGCGCGCGACCCGACGGCACCCACGACCACCGCGGCGTCTTCATCCCGCCCGGCGTCGCCCACGGCTTCGCCGCGTTGACCGACCTCGTCATCACCTACCTGGTCGACGGCTACTACAACCCCGCCGACGAGCTCGGCGTGGCGTGGGACGACCCCGCGATCGGCGCCGACTGGGGGCTCGACGACCCGATCCTGTCGAAGCGCGACGAGACCAACCCCCGGCGCGCCGACATCCCCGAGCGCCTGCGGCCGCACTGGCCGCTGCGCACCTGAGCCGTGCGCCTCTTCGTCACCGGGGGCGCGGGCTTCATCGGCTCGAACTACGTCCGTCACGTGCTCGCGCACCACGACGACGCGGTGACCGTGTTCGACGCGCTCACCTACGCGGGCAACCTCGACAACCTGCGCGGGCTCGACGACGATCCCCGCTTCGCGTTCGTGAAGGGCGACATCACCGACCGCGACGCGGTGAGCCGCGCGATGGACGGCCACGACGTCGTCGTGCACTTCGCCGCCGAGAGCCACGTCGACCGCTCGATCGTGAGCCCCGACGAGTTCGTCCACACCAACTGCGACGGCACGAACGTGATGTGCGACGTCGCGCGCCGGGTGGGCGTGGAGCGCTTCCTGCACATCTCCACCGACGAGGTCTACGGCTCGATCGACGAGGGGTCGTTCACCGAAGGCGACCCGCTCTCACCCCGCTCGCCCTACTCCGCGTCGAAGGCCGGGTCCGACCTCATCGCGCTCTCGTACCACTCGACGTACGGGCTGCCGGTGGTCGTGACCCGGTCGTCGAACAACTTCGGGCCCTACCAGTTCCCCGAGAAGGTGATCCCGCTCTTCGTCACGAACCTGCTCGACGGGCTCCGGGTCCCGCTCTACGGCGACGGGCTCAACGTGCGCGACTGGTGCTACGTGGAGGACAACTGCGCCGCGGTCGACCTCGTGCTGCGAGCGGGGGTCACCGGCGAGGTCTACAACATCGGCGCGGGCAACGAGGTCCCCAACCGGCGGCTCACCGACACCATCCTCGAGATCCTGGGCCACGACGAGTCGATGATCGCCTACGTCGAGGACCGGCTCGGCCACGACCGGCGCTACTCGATCGACTGCGCGAAGGTGCGCGCCCTCGGGTGGGCGCCGGCCCGCGAGTTCCACGAGGCGCTCGAGGCGACGGTGCGCTGGTACCGCGACCACCGCTGGTGGTGGGAGCCGCTGAAGCAGCGCCCCGCGCCCGCGTGAGGCGATGCGCGTCCTCGTCACCGGCGCCGCCGGCCAGGTCGGGCACGCGCTCGCGCAGGCGTGCGCGGGCGACGACCTGATCGCGCTCGACCGCGCGCAGCTCGACGTCACCGACCGCGCGCTCGTGCACGCGGTCGTGGCCGGGACCCGTCCCGACGCGGTCATCCACGCGGCCGCATGGACGGCGGTCGACGCCTGCGAGGACGACCCCGAGCGCGCGTTCCGGGTGAACGCGCTCGGCACGCGCCACGTGGCCGAGGCCGCGCGCGCGGCGGGCGCCCACCTGACGTACGTCTCGACCGACTACGTCTTCGACGGCGAGCTCGCGCGGCCGTACCACGAGTGGGACGCGCCGAACCCGCGCTCGGTCTACGGCCGGTCGAAGCTCGCGGGCGAGCACGCGCTCGACCCGGACGCGGCGATCGTGCGGATCTCGTGGGTGTGCGGCCGTCACGGCTCGAACATGGTGAAGACCATCCTGCGCCTCGCGGCCGAGCACGAGACGCTGCACTTCGTCGACGACCAGCGGGGCAAGCCCACGTTCGCCGAGGACGTCGCGCCGCTGATCCGCCGGATCGCGGCGGAGCGCCGCGGGGGCGTGATCCACGCGACGAACCAGGGCGAGACCACGTGGTTCGCGTTCGCGCAGGCGGTCCTCGCCGCCGCCGGCGCCGACCCCGGGCGCGTGCTCCCGATCACCACCGCGCAGCTCGACCCGCCGCGGCCCGCGCCACGGCCGGCGAACTCGGTCCTCGACAACGCGGTGCTGCGGATGGAGGGCATCCCCCTCCTGCCCGACCACCGCGAGTCGCTGACCCGCCTCGTGCACGACCTCACCGCGTGAGTCGGGCGTGGCGCGCGTGAGTCGGGCGCGGGTGCGGGTGAGCCGGGCGGGACGCGGGTGAGCGCGCCGCGGGTGCGGGTCGTGGTCGTCGACTACGACGGCGGCGACCTCACGCTGGAGTGCCTGCGCAGCCTCGTCGCCACCGACTGGCCCCCCGGAGCGCTGGAGGTCGTGCTCGTCGACAACGCGTCGCCGCACCCGATCGTGGACCGGGTCGCCGAAGAGCTGCCGTCGGTCTCGATCGTCCGGGCCGGCGCCAACCGGGGGTTCGGCGCGGGGTGCAACCTCGCGCTGCACGACCTGGACGGCCTCGACCACGTCGCGCTCGTGAACAACGACGTCGTCGTCCCGTCCGGGTGGCTGCGCCCACTGGTCGAGGCGCTCGAGGCCGACGCGACGATCGGTGCGGCGTGCCCGAAGATCCTGCTGCGCGACCGGTACCGGGAGGTGCTCGTCGAGTCCGAGTCGGCGCGCCGTCGCCTCGACCCGCGGCCCCGGGGTGTGCGCCTGAGTGGCCTGCGGATCGGCGGCCGCGACTGCTGGTCGCGCGCGCGGTGCCGGGCGGGGTTCTGGGGCCCCGAGTACCGCGCCGGGGAGCCCGTCGGGTACTGGACGGGGAACGGCCCGGCCGCGTCGCTGCTCGTCCCCGACCTCCCGGGGGGCGTGGAGCTGCTCGTCGCGGCCGACCGCCCGGTGCGCGCGGCCCTCCGGGCGGGAGACGCCGTCACGACGGTCGACGTCGGGCCCGCACCCACGTGGCACGCGATCGAGCCGGGCGGCCCGGCGTTCGACGTGATCCACAACGTGGGCACCGACCTGGTGGCCGACGGCTACGGCGCCGACCGGGGGTACCTCGAGACCGACCTCGGTCAGCGCGACGAGCCCACCGACGTCTTCGCGTGGTGCGGCGCCGCGGTGCTCCTCTCGGCCCGGTACCTGCGTGACGTCGGGCTCTTCGACGAGGGGCTCTTCCTCTACTACGAGGACCTCGACCTCGCGTGGCGGGGCCGCGGGCGCGGCTGGCGGTACCGGACGGTCCCGGGCTCGGTGGTCCGCCACGTGCACTCCGCGGCGGCCAGCCGGGACGCGCTGCGCACCGCGGAGCTCAACGAGCGCAACCACCTGCGCGTGCTCGCCCGCCACGGGACGCGCACCGAGACCGCCCGCGCCCTGTGGCACCACCTGCTCGCCACCGGCTCGTACGCGCGCCGCGACCTCGCCGCGCCGCTCCTGCGGGGTGAGCGCCCGAACCCCGCCACCGTCACCCTGCGCCTGCGCGCCCTCCGCCCCACCCCCCGGCGCTGAGGCCCGGACCGCCCTCCCGACGCGACCCTCCCGGCGCGAGATGCGTCCCAGGACCTCACAGACGCGGCTGTGGGACGCACGTCAGGACCTCACACGCGGCGCGAGATGCGTCCCAGGAGCTCACAGACGCGGCTGTGGGACGCACGTCAGGACCTCACACGCGGCGCGAGATGC
>BTUT01000004.1:0-567 GCA_045862935.1 Acidimicrobiia bacterium | reverse complement strand
GTCCCAGGAGCTCACAGACGCGGCTGTGGGACGCATCTCGGGGGGGAGGGGGTCAGATCAGGCCCTGGTCGATCGCGTCGACGACCCAGGGGACGACCTCGTCGAGCATCTCGTCGAGGGTGGTGGTCGCCTCGAAGCCGAGGAGCTCGCGGGCCTTGGTGACGGACGGCACGCGCTTCTGCACGTCGTGCTCGAACGGCTCGTCGCTCACCCAGCGGAACGGCACGTCGGGCCCGCGCAGGCGCCGCCAGATGTTCTCGGCCAGCTCGAGCACCGTGGTCGACTGCGCGGTCGACAGGTTGAAGTCCTCGTTCCGCGCGCCCGGGTGCTCCATCGCGGTGACGATCCCCTTCGCGAGATCGCCTCCGTAGGTGTAGTGGCGGATCTGCGTGCCGTCGCCGAGGATCCGCAGCGGGTCCTGGCCCTTCACGACCTTCTGGACGAGGTCGGGCACCACGTGGCTCATCGCCAGCTTCACGTTGCCACTCAGCACCTCGACCTCGGAGCGTGCCCGCATCTCGCCGATGCCGACGCAGTTGAACGGCCGGCAGATCGTGTAGGGCAGGC
>BTUT01000003.1:2709-21967 GCA_045862935.1 Acidimicrobiia bacterium | reverse complement strand
CTTGAACCGTTCGTGGGCGGTGTCGGCCCGTGCCCATTCCTCGTCGGTGATGGTGGCCTCGGCGACCTTGGCGTTGTCGGTGGGGATGCGAGCGCTCATCGGCGGCCTCTCTTCAGGATCGGAGAAGTGTCGGTGTGCTGGCGGCAGTAGCTGTCGAGACGGGCTTCGGCTTCGTTCACGTGCACCGGGTACCACTGGTTGCCGAGGGCGGTCTTGTCCCCGCCGAGGAGCACCACTGCACGCTCGTCGCCGGAGGTAGTGCGGCAGATGGCGTAGAGGATGCGGAGCACCGGCGGTCTGACGGCGTGCGGCGCCGCCTCCGACGGTGGTGTCCGCCGCAGTGCGTGCATGTCGTAGCGGGAGGTCACGACGGGATGGGATTCCTCGCGGTCCTCGTCGTCGAGGTCCCGGCCGTGCTCCTCGAGTGCGGTCAGCAATGCCATCACCTCGCCGAAGATCTACTCGTCCGCGTCTGCGAGCGCCGCGAGCCACCGCTCGAACAGCGCGTGGTAGCGGACCTCCATGGGATGCACTCTACCACATATGCTGTCGAGCACATCCTTGGCACCCCGATTGGCAATCCACGGGGCGTCATCGGGGCGGATTCGGCAACCGTCGCCGGAACGCGCACCCCACCTGACCTGGGCTAACGTGATTTGACAACACCAGCAGGACCCGTCGGATCGGCCTACGGATCAGAAGGTTGGGGTTCGAATCCCTCCGAGCGCGCCACCCGCCGACCAGCGGATTCTCCTAGAAACCCATGCTGACCTGGGGCTCGTCGGCTTCGCCGTCCTCCCTTCTGCGTGTTCAGGTGTGCTCAAGTGCTGGCACCGAGCAGGGGGAAAGTGGGGGAATCGACGTCGCCGGTGTGCGCCGTGGGGGAACCCCGGGGGAAACAGCGCCGAGTGTCAACGATCCAGCTCGTTCGGCGGCGCATCACCGTCGCTTCGCGCGTTCGAGAACGCGATCGACACCGCGTTCGTCACCGGCGACTACATCGACTACCGCAACGCCTACGACTACTCACAGAACATCGACCGCGTGGTCGACAGCCTCCAAGCACTGCTCGACGACGGGCGGGACGACGCGGTGATCGAGTTGTGCGAGCACGCCCTGGTCCGCCTCGAAGACGCCATTGGGTACGTCGACGACTCCGATCGCTGGCTGGGCGGAATCGCCAATCGGATCGGGGACCTCCACCTGGCTGCATGCATCCGAGCCCGCCCCGACCCGGTCGCGCTCGCTGAACGGATCTTCGTTGCCGAGCTCAACGCGGAGACCTTCGACGTGTTCCACGTCGCGGCGGTCACCTATGCGGAGGTGCTCGGCGACGACGGGCTCGCCGCGTACCGGCGTCTCGCCGAGGACACCTGGGCACGCGTGCCGCAGCTGGGTCCCGGCGATGAGCGCCACACCTGGCGGAACGGCCGCTTCCGCACCACCGGGACCATGGAGACCCTCGCCGCGTCGACCGACGACGTCGATGCCGAGGTCGCAGTCCTCTCCCGCGATCCATCGTCCGCGTGGCAGTACGTGCGGATCGTCGATGCGTACCGGCGAGCCAACTGGCGCCCTGACGCGCTCGACTGGGCCGAGCGGGGCTTCGGTGCGTTCGGGTACGGCGACGCCCGTCTCGTCGAAGCCGTCGCCGAGGAGTACCACGCCGCCGGCCGGGGCGACGATGCCGTCCGGCTCGTGTGGGAGGGATTCGAGCAGCGCCCGGCATTCGCTTCGTACGAACGGTTGCGCCGCCACGCCCAACAGGCGAACGCCTGGGATGACTGGCACATCGCCGCGATCGACCGGCTCCGTCCCGACCCCACCAAGCGGGTGGGGGCGACGCGAGCGAGCTCGTCCGGGTGCTGCTCGACGAGGGTGACACCGACGCGGCATGGGCTGAGGCCAACCGTGCCGGGGTGAGCGCCCGGCTGTGGCTCGAGTTCGCCGCAGCCCGCGAGGCCGATCACCCGGCGGATGTCATCCCCATCTACCAGGACGATGTCGAAGCCACCATTGCGGGCAAGAACAACAATGCCTACCTCGCCTCGGTCCGGCGACTCGACCACATCGCGACGCTCATGGCGGCGGCGGGGCAACCGGAGCCGTTCGCCCCGTACGTCGCCGAGGTGCGTGCCCGCAACAAGCCCAAGCGAAACATGATGAAGCTCCTCGACCAACTTGGCTGGTAGCGAAGCGGCACCGGTCTGCCCTTGCGCAGCCTTCGCTCGCCAGGTGCCGCGTCGTAGGCTGGTCGCATGTCGGATGTCGCCATGGGACCGCTACGGGACCTGGTCGAAGCCCACCGAGAGGAGATCAAGGCCGTCGTCGCGCGCCATCACGGGCGATCCGTCGCCATCTTCGGGTCGGTGGCGCGGGGAGACGAGCGGCCGGGGAGCGACATCGACTTCCTCGTCGAGCTCGAACCCGACGCCCGGCCGATCGAGATCCTCTCGATCGGCGTCGAGCTCGAGGAAGCTCTCGGCGTGAAGGTCGACGTCGGCACTCCGATGGCGCTGCGGGAGCGGCTGCGCGACGAGGTCTTGCCCGAGGCCGTGTCGCTTTGAGGCGACAGGACGAGTCGCGGCTGGGTGCATCTGCCCCCAGGCGCGGTCTAGCGAAGTGTTACCTGAAGTGGTAACATCTGTGAATGCCGAAGATCAGGCGGGGAGGGTTCGTGTTCCTCTCCTGGGTCGGTGATCACAGTCCCCGTCACGTCCACGTGTACCGGGACGGGGTCCTGGTCGTGAAGTGGGACCTGGACAACTGGCAGCCGATGAAGGGCGCAGCGACCGCTCGCATCGAGAGGCTGTTGAGCGAACTCGTGGAGGAGGGAAGGTTGTGAGGATCCTGGAGGTCGAGGCGAACAACCGGCGTCGCCGGTTCGAGATCCGTACCCGCGCGAAGTCCCTCGTGTTCCCCTACGCGAAGGCCGAACCGCCCCCCTCGGCCGACGACCGGATCACCGAAGTGTTCGTCGATCCCGAGTTGGGTCGCGAGGCGTTCACCTATCGGCTCACCTCGGGGGCCGAGGGCAGCGTCCATTTCGACGCGGTGCTGGAGTACAACGAGGACCCGGCCTACATGGCCGACCTGACGCTGTACCGCCTGACCCTGGAAGCCCGAGAGTGTTTCGAGGCATCGGACCTCTCGGCACGCGAGATCGCTCGTGCACTGGGAACGTCGCCGGCGCAGCTGTACCGCCTCCTGGACCCGACCAACTACACCAAGTCGGTCCGCCAGCTCCTGTCCTTGCTCTACGTGCTCGGCTGCGACGTCGAGGTCGAGGTCACCCAGCGGCGCCGCGCCGCGTCCTGACCACGGCCGATCCGCCGCCGCGGCTTCTAATGGATCTTCTAACCCGGGGCGATTCAATCGCCGCTCGCGTCGTGCGCACCGGACGACAACTCGTGCTCCGCCTCCCACGCCACTACCCCCACACTCTCGCCCGCCAGGAGCATGGGACCACCTTGAGGTGAGTTTCGCGTCCCGTCCCGGGGCTGGCTCTGGCCCGATGACGGGCCTGCGCCGGACTTCACATGTCGCTAGCGTTCGCCGATGAGGCCTGACTACGTCATCGACGCGTGCCGCGTCGGCCATCGGCGCCTCGTGGGCGCCATGGCACCACTCTCGGCTGAAGAGCTGCAGTCGCCGAGCTTGCTTCCCGGCTACACGCGGCGCCACGTCGTCGCGCACGTGATCAACAAGACCAAGGCTCACATCTGGCTCTTCGGGGGACCGCCCGCAGGTGAGGTCCGACGACTCCACCCCGACGGGTACGACGCGGACCGGGCCGCGGAAGCGGGTGCAGCTCGTTCGACCGGCGAACTCCTCACTGACCTCGCGCAGTCGTTCGAACAGCTGGAAGCCGCCTGGGACACCCTCACCGACGGCATGTGGACCCAAGCAGGGATCATGACAGCCGGCCTGCGGACGATGCCCGAGATCGTGGTCCACCATCTGCGCAACGTCGAGGTGCACTCCGTCGATCTCGACATCGGCTACCGACCTTCTGACTGGCCGGCGGTCTTCGTCGAGACGGAACTGCCCAAGCGGCTCAACGCCTTGCCGCATCGCGCCGAACACGTCGACCTCCTCGCCTGGCTGCTCGGCCGAGCACCCGCGCCGGATCTCGGGCCCTGGTAGCCGCTCCTCTGCGGTCGCCGCGGTTGATCCGGCGATGGGAGACGCGAGCGAGATCAGGTCAGATCCCGCGCACGCGGCTGCCACGCTCGATCAGGCGCGGGCACACTGCGACGAGAGGGCACGAGGAGCAGACTGGGGTTCCTGCGGTGCACCACCGTCTCCCGACGTCCCAGGCAGGGTTGTCCAGCTCGCCCGGCCGCTCGGGGTGGAGGCTGCGGGCGGCCCTCACCATGTGGCCCATGTCGTCCCGGTCCGCGATCCCGGTCCGGAGGAAGACGCGGCGCAGGTGAATATCGAAAGCCACGTCGCTGCCGGAGAGGTCCGCGATGGAGACGCCGAGGTCGCGCTCCAGGATCTCGACGGCCATCGCGGCCTTCTTCTGCCCGATGCCCGGGAACGCGTCGAAACGGGCTCGGAGGTCCGCGGCCGTTGGGTTCCCCGACCAGATTGCAGCCGCATCCCCGCCGTACTCAGCGAGGACGATCTCGGCTCCCGCGACGATCCAGTCTGTGACCTGGTTGACGAAGCGATGGAGCTTCGGCGACTCGGCGAAGACCTTCCGCACGCGCTCACGGTCCGAGGCGAGAATCTCAGGACTGAACTGACCGAGGCGGAGTTTCAACTCGTACGGGATCGCCCATGCGCGCTCTGCCTTGATCCCTTGGTCTGCGATCACCGCGACCAGGAAGGCGAAGGGGTCAGCGTGGATCATGGTGTTGGCGGCGTCATCGACGGCGAATCGCGCGGCTCCGCCGCCGAGGGACTCCGCGAGCCGCCGACCATGAGCGATGAGCGCCTCGACGACGGCGCGCTTCTCGAGCGTCGGGGCGGGCGGAAGAAACGACTCCGCACGGCTCGCCGGCCGAGGGACGCGGATCGCCGGTGCCCCTCGCGACCGACGCCTGAGCCATGCGTGCACCCCCCAGGCGACGAGGTCGCCGTCGACGATCTTCACCGCGAGCCCGTTACGGCTCCACTTGGCGTCGATCTCGCGGCGGTGGTCCACGACGTCGAAGCCGTCGTAGTCGGCAGGCACATCCGCAAGGTCACGGATCATCGTCTTGTCCGAATGGCGCAGCAGGCTGACGAGGCAGCCGGATCCGGGATAGTCGTCCGCCTCGACGCCCTCGACCTGAACCTCGCCGTCGAGCCAGGTCACGGTGTGCACGCGCTCGCGCCCATAGACCTCGCGACCGCCGAGCCCGTGCCGCACCCGATGTTGTTCGCCGCGCACCGTGAGCCGACATGTCCAACCGGACTCGAAGTGCTCGGTGGCGTCCGGCCATCGGAAGTCGAACGCGCCGATCTGATCGACGTGGGACACGCTCGCCGTCGCGAGTGGCGCTTCGTCTGTCACGCGTGGGCCTCGGCAGAAGGCGAACTGGTACCCGAATCCTAATCCCTCCGTCGGGTTGAGGATCGTCGCTCCGGCGGCGCGCAGCCCGTCCGCGAGACCGAAGTCGCGATACGGAGCGCCTGCATGGAGCTCGAACTCGTACTGCCCGAGGTCACCGAGCTCGTCCGCGAGCTGCGCAAGAACTTGACGACTCCAGGCCCGTCGGCGTTGCCGCGAAGCACTGTCAAGGGCCTCGTCGCGAGGCTCCACGATCGTGGTGGGGTCGATAACGCCGTGACGCGCGGACAGGATGAACCACCGGCTGCACTGCACGAGCGCTCGGCAAGTGTCACTCGACCGCGGAAGAGCGGGGAGAGATCTCACCGTCTTCTTGATGGACGACGCCGCCAGCGCGGCGAAGTCCGGGCAGCAGACGCCGAACGGCCACTACATCATCGAGCGAATGCTGGCGAGCGTCGCGCGCAAGCCCGGTTCGGTGCTGGTGTGCGGGACCTGCATGGACGCCCGCGGGCTCACGGAGTCCGACCTGCTCTCGGGCGGCAGTCGCAGCTCGATGGATGAGCTCACCGAGCTGACCGTCGCCGCCGACAAGGTGCTGGTCTTCTGATGGCCCGACACGACGTGGGCCAGACCCGGACCGAAGATGTTTGGCGGCATCCGCGCGATGGCACACCGGGCGACAGCCGAGCGGTGACCGCGCAGATCGACGAGCGCTCCCTGCGAGAGGCACACGCCTACGACCGGTGGTTCGATCGGGACTGGGGTCGCTGTTCATCCCGAGTCGAGCACCACGCGCTCCGCAAGGCGGTCGGGTCGGCCGGCCGCCTCTGTGTGTCGACGTCGGCTGCGGCACCGGGAGGTCCACGGAAGTGCTCGACCGCGACGCCGCGTCGGTGATCGGCATCCATCGTGACTGGGCCATGCTCAACGTTGCCAGAGCGCGCCTCGGGGTGCCCGTGGTCGCCGGCGCCGCGCTCGCCCTGCCGTTCCGGAACGCATCGTTCGATCTCACTGTGGCCATCACCGTCCTCGAGTTCGTCGCCGACCCAACTGCAGCGGTCCATGATCTCGCGCGCGTTCCCCGTCCGGGCGGGAGGATCATCCTCGGGGCGCTCAACACCGCAGCCCCTGGGGTCTCGCCCATCGCAACGAGTACGACGAGCCAACCTGGAGCGCCGCCCGGTTCCTCACCCGCGCCGAGCTCCGCCGTCTCGGCGCCCCGTACGGCGTCGTACGCGTCGCGGGTGTGCTCCATGCCCCCGGCGCGTTCCCTGGCCTGCGGATCGTCGGACCCGTCCTCGAGCTCGTCGGTCGGGCCGTGCCGGCGTTCGGCACACTCCAGGTCTTCGTCGTGGATCGGCGAAGCATGGTGCGTGCCACTCGATGGTCGACACGGTCCTGCCGGACAGCCCCCGGTGACCGCCCGGGCCTCCCGGAGAAGGCCGACGTGCGCGGTCAGCTCTCGAGGTCGACGTCGACGACGCCGGCGTCGAGGGGCGGCGGCGTGCCGGGCCGGTGCGTCTCGTACATGCGCACGAGGACGACGATCCCGGACGCGGCGGTGATCGCGGCGACGGCCCAGATCGCGACCCGGATGTCGAAGGCGTCGGCGAGCAGGCCGGCGAGCAGCGCGCCGACCGCGAAGCCGCCGTCACGCCAGAGCCGGTAGATCCCGACGGAGCGTGCTCGCCAGGCGGGATGGGCGACGTCGCCGATCGCGGCGAGGAGCGTCGGGTACACCATCGCGGTGCCAGCGCCGAGGAGGATCGCGCCGAACGCCCAGATGCCGAACCCTTCGGTGGCGGCGATGAGGGCGATGGCGAACGCCTGGAGGAGCATGCCCCCCGCGATGAACGGCTTGCGGCCGAAACGGTCGGAGAGACCGCCGGTGACGAGCTGGCCGAGCCCCCAGACCGCAGGGTAGAGCGCAGCGAGGATGCCGATCCGCGCCACCGAGAGCCCCGCGGCGGCGAAATACAGGGGGAACAGGCCCCAGGCGAGGCCGTCGTTGAGGTTGTTGACCAGTCCGGCCTGCGAGCACGACGACAGGGCCCGCTCGCGGAAGGACGTGAGGGTGAACACCTCCCGGGTGGTGAGCCCGCCGTGGAGGTCGCCGGTGGCCGGGACGTGGGTGGCGGCCTCGTGTTCGGCATGACCCCGGGTCTCGCGGACCAAGAGAGTGGAGAGGCCGAGCCCGAGCGCGGCGTAGGCGATGCCGAGATAGAAGGGCTCGGGGCGCAGCCCGTAGTGCGCGGCGAGGAACCCGGTGGCGAGCGCGGTGAGGGCGACGGCGCCGTAGCCGGCTGCCTCGTTGAAGCCCATGGCGAGGCCACGCTTGGCCGGGCCGACCAGGTCGATCTTCATGATCACGGTGGTCGACCAGGTGAGGCCCTGGTTCACGCCGAGCAGCGCATTGGCGAAGATCACCCAGCCCCACGACGGCGCCCAGATGAGGATCAGCGGGATGGGGATGGCGACGAGCCACCCGGCGACGAGGACGGGCTTGCGGCCGAAACGGTCGGAGAGCGTGCCGGCGAAGAAGTTCGTGCCGGCCTTCACGATGCCGAACGCCACGATGAACGTCAGCGCCGCCGAGAACGCGGTGAGCCCGAACTCGCGCTCGGCCAGCAGCGGCAGGACGGTGCGCTCCTGGCCGATCATGCCGCCGACGAGCGCGTTGACGGCGACGAGGAGCAGGAACTGCCCGAGGTTCTCGCGCAGGCCCAGGCGCGGCGCCGGGGTGTGCGCGGGCATCGACGGCTCGGTCGGGCTCAACGGCCGATCTGCAACGGTCGGCCCGTGGCGGTGCTCCAGGTGTCGGGTCCGCCGTCGAACACGTCGACGTCGTAACCGTGGGCCGCGAGGAGACTGGCGCCGGTCATCGCGCGCTCACCGTGTCCGCACATCACGGTGAGGGGACGCCGCGGAAGCTCGGTGTTCGGGATCGCGCCGAGCTCGACGTTGATCGCACCGGGTACGTGCCCGGCGGTGAACTCGTTCGCCTGGCGCACGTCGACGAGGTCGGCGCGCACGTGCTCGGATCCGACGAGCTCGACCCGTCCGGTGGTCCGCCCGGATTCCCGCCACGCGTCGATCCCACCGGCGAGCACACCGGCGAGCGGTTCGTGCCCGATGTCGAGGCACTGGCGGACCGCTTCTTCGCGCGGTTGGTCGTCGCCGAGCACGAACACGATCGGTCGATCGGGTCCGACGAGCCAGCCCACCCACGTCGCGAACACCGGCCGCAGCACGTTCGAGATCGATCCGGGAATGTGGGCGGCGGAGAAGTCCGCGATGCTGCGGCCGTCGACGACGACGGCTCCCTCGGCGATCAGCGCGTCGACCTCGGCCGGCGTCAGCTCCGGCAGCTGGGGGAGGAACTCGTACGCGGTCGGGCCGTGTCGGTTGACCTCGGGGAGACGGGCGAAGTACGCAGGGAACGTCCCGAAGCCGGCGAGCAGCCGGTCGACGAACTCGTCTTCGTCGGTCAGTCGCAACAGCGCGTTGGTCGCACGCTCGACGCCGAGGGTGCTGGTTCGCGCGGCGGATCCGGGTGCGGAGCAGAACGATCCCGCACCGTGGGTCGGGTAGAGCGCCAGCTCGTCGGGCAGCGCGTCGAATCGCCGGAGGGCACGGAACATGTCGTGCGCGAGTGGTGCCGCGAGCGCGAGTCCGCACAGATCGGTGCGACCGACCGTGCCGACCATCAGGGAGCCACCCGAGAACAGCGCCACTTGGCTCCCGTGCTCGGTGAGCACGTAGGCGTGGTGGTCGGGGGTGTGGCCGGGCGTCGCGATGGCGACGAGATCGATCCCCGGCGCGAGCTCGACATGGTCGCCGTCGGCGACCGGTCGGTGCGGGGTCTCGAGGTGCGATGCCGCGGGCGCGAGGAAGACCGTGTGGCGCCGGTGCACGAGCCCGGGGCTCCCCGTCACGTAGTCCGCGTGCGAGTGCGTGTCCACGGTCCACGCGAGGCGGAGCCCGAGATGGTCGGCGAGCCGCTCCTCGGCGTCGGGGAAGCGCGGGGGATCGACGATCGCGGCCGATCCGTCGCCGAGGTCGATCAGGTACGACGAATGGCCGAGCCCCTCGTCCACGAAGGCGTGCACCCGCATCTCGAACCCCACTCCTCAAGAAAGTACTTGAAGAGTAGCGAGGGCCCCCGTATATTGTCAAGAAGTTGCTTGAGGACGGAGTCGGGATGGGTGACCGGGCGAAGAAGGACGCCCTGTTCGACGGGTTCGCCGAGGTGGCCAAGGCGATGGCCAACGGCCGACGGGCCGAGCTCGTGGACGTTCTCGCCCAGGGCGAGCGCCACGTCGAGGAGCTCGCCACCGAGATCGGCCAGACGGTCGCCAACACGTCCTTCCACCTCCGCGTTCTGGCCGGTGCCGGTCTCGGGGGGGCGCGCCGCGACGGGACCCGCATCTACTACCGCCTCACCTCGGGTCGCGTCGGGGATCTGTGGGCGGCCTTGCGTGACGTGGCGGCCGCGCACCACGCGGAGATCGACGCGCTCGCGCGCTCGTACCTGGGGCGACGCGACCAGCTCGAGCAGATCAGTCGCGACGAGCTCGCGGCGCGCCTCGACCGCGGCGAGGTGATCGTCGTCGACGTGCGGCCGAGCGCCGAGTACGCGGCCGGGCACATCCGCGGCGCACGGTCGATCCCGGCCGACCGACTCGCCGGCGAGCTCCCGATGCTCCCGGCCGATGTGGAGGTCGTCGCCTACTGCCGTGGTCCCTACTGCGTGTTCGCCGACGAAGCCGTGCGCCTGTTGCGACGTCGGGGACGACGCGCGCGTCGCCTCGAGGACGGCTTCCCCGAATGGCGTGACGCCCGGCTTCCGATCGAGGCACCTTCGGCCTCTCGATCGTCGGCGTGATCGTCTGGGCGATCGCCATGACGACCAGGGCCCATCAGTCACCAGCTTTGCCATCGCTCGGCGGCGCTGCTCCGCTCCGGGAGGCCCGTCGGATCCTCGACGAGCGGTTCGCCCGTGGTGAGATCGACGCGGCCGAGTACGAAGCGCGCCGACGGGTGCTCGAGAGCTGATCCGGGACCGCGCTCGGAAGAGGACCATGAAGGCACGCGTCGACCTCGTCCTGGACTGCGCGGATCCGACGTCCCTGAAGGAAGGAGCGCGGTGATGGCGGTAGATCACTTGGTCGACACGGAGCAGCTGCGAGCGCAGGTGCGCGAGAAGTACCGCGAGGTCGCGACCGATCCACACCGGTCGTTCCACTTTCACACGGGGCGGCCGCTGGCAGCCCGGCTCGGCTATGAGCCGGCCGCCGTCGACGCACTTCCGGACCGAGCCGTGGAGTCATTCGCGGGGGTTGGGAACCCGTTCTCGCTCCGACGCCTCGCGGCCGGGGAGCGGGTCGTCGACGTCGGCTCCGGTGCCGGTTTCGACTCGTTCATCGCCGCGGGTCAGGTCGGTGAGACCGGTGCGGTGGTCGGCATCGACATGACCGCGGAGATGCTGGAGAAGTCCGCCGAGACGGCCGCCGAGCTCGGGTTGGACAACGTGGAGTTCCGCTACGGCTTCGCCGAGTCCATGCCGGTCGAGGACGGCTGGGCGGACGTGGTCGTCTCCAACGGCGTGATCAACCTCTGTGCCGACAAGCGCGCGGTGTTCGAGGAGACCCGCCGCGTGCTCCGACCCGGGGGAGGATGCGCACGCGTCCCGAACCGACAGCCGTGAGGTCCGGTTGACTCCGCGCGCCGGAGCTCGGGGCTCAGGCGAGTGGCTCCATGCCGTCGACCGGCACGACGTGCGCCTCGATCGGCTCGGGCTGCTCGGCGGCGAGCAGGAAGCGCCAGAAGATCGTCCCGGTCTCGCGGCCGGCGGCGTCGAGCCAGTTGGGCACGCCCGGATCGCGGTGTGCCACGACGATGCGGACCCGGCCGTCGGACCCGGTCACGAGCTCGTTGCGATTCAGCGTGGACGTGTGCAGCCGCCGGTCGATCGTCTGACCGAACTGGTTCCAGAGGACCACGCTCGTGTACACCGACGACCGCAGCACGGTGTCCATCACCAGCGCGTCGTCGGGCCCGAGCCGGAAGCGGCCGAGCGCGTAGGTCTGGTCCGGCGTCCCCCGCCCGGCGCCCTCCTGTTCGCGCCATCCCGAAGGCACGCCGATCCGGTTGATCGTCTCGGACACGTACGAGACCTTCACCTGCGGCTCGGGTGGATGGGTCATCGTCCGGATGAAGTCGGCGGCGATGCGCCAGCGCGCGGCGAGCGCGGCGTCGTCGGGGGCGACGGCCCGGGGGCCGTCGACGACGTCGATCGCGAGCGAGGCCGGGATCGCGTTCGACGCGTCGTCGAAGTACTGGCGGACGATGAGGTAGCAGGCGTCGGGCGGGGGATCGATGTCGAGGCTGAACGGCTCCCCCGGTCCGGCACCGAGCCCCAGGTGGTTCACGTTCAGCACGGTGTGCTCGGGATGGGCCGGCGTACCGGCGTACACGGTGAAGCTCAGGTAGCACTCCCCTTGCCGCCGGCCGTGCACCCGATAGCGGTGCCGATCGTCGAGGGGTGCATACCAGTACGACGAGTCGAGCCCGTTGTCGGCCCAACGCCGATCCGCGGTGGTCCACGGGACGAGCTGCGGAACGGACGGGTCGGCGTGCACGAACGTGAGCGCCCCCTCCACCAGCCCGGCGAGGAACCGCGACGCGTCGGCCCGGTCGACCCCGCGGGTGAGGTCCCGGCCCACGGTCAGGTTGGTCCAGCCTTCGCCCACCGCGGCCTGGTAGTCGGCGATGGCGTCCTCGATCATGACTCCTCCTCCGGTGGGGGGCACTCGATGCGGCCGGCCTGCTCGGGCTCGACGGTCCCGCCCGTCCGGACCTCGATCGAGCACCCCGCCGCGCAACGGTGCCGGTGACACGGCACCGTCCGAGCCGATCATCGCCGTGAGCAACCGGACACGCAACCGTGCGGCGTCGTGTGTCTCGGGCTCGGTTCGACCCTCCCCGACCCGCCGCCCCGCCACCGCGGTGCGTTGCCGCGGGTGGCACTGCGTGCCATACTCCCGTGTCTCGTGGACTCGCGAGCGACCGGGCTCGCACGGACGCGGAGGTGCGCGTGAGCTTCGAGACCCTCGACTTCCTCACGGACGCGTCGATCCTCGCCGACCCGAGCGGGTACTACGACTACCTGCGGGAGTGCCCGGTGCGCCACGTGCCCCCGCACGACGTGGTCGCGGTGACCGGCTACGACGAGGCGGTCTGGGTGTGGCGCCACCAAGAGGGCTACTCGATGTGCAATTCGGCGAGCGGCCCGTTCCCCCGCCTCCCGGTGGAGCCGGGCACCGACGACGTGAGCGACCTCATCGAGGAGTGGCGCGACCGCTTCCCGATCAGCGAGCACATGGCGACGTTCGACCCGCCGAAGCACACCGCCCACCGGGCCCTGCTCATGCGGCTGATCACCCCGCGTCGCCTCGAGGACAGCGAGGACTTCTTCTGGGCCCTCGCCGACCGTCTCATCGACGGGTTCCACGCGAACGGGCGCGCCAACTTCGTCGAGGCTTATGCCTATCCGTTCGCGCTGCTGAGCATCGCGTCCGTCCTGGGGGTTCCCGAGGAGGACCACGCGGAGTTCCTCGGCGAGCTCCGCTCGTACCAGGCGGGGTCGATCGACCGAGCGCTGCAGGGGAACCCGTTCGAGTTCATGGAGCCGCTCTTCCTGCGCTACGTGGTCGACCGGCGCGAGCACCCGCAGGACGACGTCATCACGAAGCTGGCGCTGGCCACGTTCCCGGACGGGACGCTGCCCGAGCCCATGGACGTCGTGCGGATCGCGGTGTTCCTCTTCGCCGCGGGGCAGGGCACCACCGCGCACCTCATGGGGAACATGATCCGGCACCTCGCCGACCGGCCGGAGCTCCAGGCGATCGTGCGTGCGGACCGCACGCTGATCGCGCCGTTCGTCGAGGAGACGCTGCGGATGGACTCGCCCACCAAGGCGGTCTTCCGCATGGCCCGTCAGACCCACGACCTGTTCGGCTGCCCCGTGACCGCCGGCGACTCCATCATGCTCATGCCCGGCGCGGTCAACCGCGACGCGCGCCACTTCCCGAAGCCCGACGAGTTCCGCATCGACCGTGAGAACGTGCGTGACCACGTCGCGTTCGGCCGGGGCATCCACGCGTGCCCCGGCGGTCCGTTGGTGCGGGCCGAGACGCGGGTCAGCCTCAACCGGCTGCTCGACCGGCTGGGGGACATCCGCATCGCCGAGGCGCACCACGGCCCCCCGGGTGAGCGCCACTACGACTGGAAGCCGTCGTTCATGCTCCGCGGGCTCAACGAGCTGCACATCGAGTTCACCCCCCTCGGCTGAGCCCCACGACACCATGGCACCGAGTGCCACACCCGGTTAGGATCACGCCCGACACCGGTGAGGGGGGACGCCGTGCGCCAGGATGCGACGCAGGCCGCGGAGCGCTGCATCGTCGTGTCGGTCGACAGTCACGTCGGCCCGTCGGTCACCGAGCACCTGCGCCCGTACTGCGAGTCTGCGCACCTCGACGACTTCGACCGCTTCGCGTCCGAGATGGCGGCGCACGGCCTGCTCGCGTGGCGCTCGTCCGAGGCCGCGAAGCCCGGCCAGGACGAGAACATGACCCTGGGCAGGCCCCGCGCCGACCTGGGCCGGGACCAGGCCGAGCAGTTCGCGAGATCGGCCGGCATCCGCCACGCCGACCAGGTCGACACCCGCTTCCTCCAGCGCGCGTACGAGGCCAGCCTGGTCCCCGGCCTCCACGACCACGCGGCGCGGATCGCCGACATGGACCGCGCGGGCGTCGCCGCGGACGTCATCTACCACGGCGGCCTGAACGGCCAGTCGATCCCCTTCTCGACCACCGGTCTCATCGCGTGGGGCGACTCGCGCTACAACCACCTCGAGGCGGCCGGCGTCCGCATCTACAACCGGTGGCTCGCCGACTTCGTCTCGGAGGCGCCCGCGCGCCACGCGGGGATCGCCCACATCCCGATCTCGGATCCGGAGGCCTGTGTCCGTGAGGTGGAGTGGGCGGCCGCGGCCGGCTTGAAGGGGATCAACTGGCCCGCGCCGCGGGGTGACTTCCCGATGCTCAACGATCCGGTGTGGGATCCGCTGCTCGCGGTCTGCGAGGAGACGGGGATGTCGCTCAACACCCACGGCGGCGGGGGCGAGCACTACCCCTACCAGGGCGACGGCGCACAGGCGATGTACATGATGGAGACGACCTGGCGAACGCGGCGCGGGGTGTGGGTGATGATCCTCGGCGGCGTCTTCGAACGTCACCCGGGCCTCGCGCTCGTGCTCACCGAGCAGTGGGTGGACTGGGCGGTGCCGGTGATGGCCGACATGGACGGCCTCTACACCGGGCCGGGCGGCACGGCCCTCCGGTCCACCCTTCCCGAGCCGCCGTCGAGCTACTTCCGGCGGAACTGCTTCATCGGCGCGAGCTTCCTGTCGAACTGGGAGGCGGAGCTCGCCGTCGAGCACGACCTCGTGGCGAACACGATGTGGGGCGACGACTACCCCCACGCCGAGGGCACGTGGCCGCACACCCGCGAGGCGATGCAGCACACGTTCCACGACGTGGATCCGGCGCACACGCGCCGGTTCCTCGCCGACACCGCGATCGACGTGTACGGGTTCGATCGCGGCGCGCTCGAGCAGGTCGCGGCCGCCATCGGCCCCACGGTGTCCGATCTCGCGACTCCCTGCACACCACCGGCCGACGAGGCGGTCGGCCTCTACGCGTTCCGCCGCGGGCCCGGGATCTTCTGCTGAGCCGGCCGAGCGCGGAGGAAGTCGTCGTGGGAGAGGTCGAGCGGGCGTCGAGCCCGTGCCGGGTGGTCACCGCCGACGAGATCGATCACCTCCACGAGCACGGCTGGGTGAAGCTGGAGGCGTTCGTCGACCCCGAGGTCGTGCACTCGATGCTCGCCCTCGCGCGCGAGGTGATGGGCGACGACGCCGACAGCAACCCGCGGTCGCCCTTCCTCGAGGCCGCGGTCGCGGCGGGGAAGCCGGGGCTCGACTACTTCAACGCCCAGCGCAGCTCGGGGCCGGACCACCCGGTGCTCGGACCGCTGATCCGCGCCGTGGGCCGGAGCGCCGGGCTCCTGCAGCGCCGCGTGCGCCGCGACGGCCGGGGCGTCGGCGTGCGCTACTACTCGGACTTCTTCGCGCCGAAGCTGCCGTCGAGCAAGGAGTCGCGCCACGGCGGCAACGGCCCCACCGCCTTCCACCAGGACTTCATCACCTTCGCCGTCGACCGGTCGGGGGGCATGACCTTCTGGTTCCCGCTCGAGGCCTACGGCCCCGAGGCCGGGACGATGTCGTTCGTGAACGGGTCGCACCGCTGCGGGGTGCTCGGTGACTACACGACGTACGCCGGGGGCGGGGCCCTCGACGTGTTCCCCGAGCTGGGGGACCTCGAGATGTCGGAGCCGATGACCTACGCGGTGGGCGACATCACGGTCCACACCCACCTCACGATCCACGGCGCCGGCGCGAACCTCATGGACCGGCCCCGGTGGGCGTACTTCCTCGTCACCCAGCCGGCCGACGCCTGCTGGAACGGCTCGCCCAGCCCGAACTTCGACTGGTCCGCGATGCGGCCGTGGGAGCCGCTCGGCGACGAGCGGTTCCCGGTGATCGGCTGACGGCCCCGCACCCGGAGACGCACTCGATGATCCCGCCGCCCTTCCCGAACCGGGACTTCATGCAGGTGTGCTGGGTGGTGCCCGACCTCCCCGCGGCCATCGAGGCGTGGGTGCGCGCCGCGGGCGTCGGCCCGTTCTTCTGGTTCGACGGCGTCCCCTTCGTCGACGGACGCCATCGCGGTGAGCCCGCGCCGTTCCCGCGGTGCACGGCGGCCATCGCCTACGCCGGCGGACTGCAGATCGAGCTCGTCTGCCAGGACAACGACGATCCCGGCGTCTTCCGGGACGTGTTCCGTCGCGGCGAGTCCGGTCTCCACCACATGGCGCTGGTCTGCACCGACTACGAGGCCGAGCGCGACGCCTACCTCGACGCGGGAGCCGCGCTCGCCTTCGAGGGCCGGGTCGGGACCAGCCGCACGTCGTGGGTCGACACGTCGAGCACCCTCGGCTTCATGGTCGAGCTCCTCGAGCCCAGCCCGGGCCGGGCCGCGATGTTCGCCGGCATGCGCGAGGCCGCCGAGGCGTGGGACGGGACGAGCCCCATCGTCGGTCGCCCGTGAGCATCCCGCACGAACCGGCGTCGACGTTCCCCGAGCTGCTCGCGGAGATCGTCGCGACGCGCGCGGATCACCCGGCGCTGGTCACGATCGACGAGACCCTGACCTACCGCGACCTCGAGCGGCGCTCTGCCCGGATGGCGCGCGCGCTGTTGGCGAGCGGTGCCGGCAAGGGGACGCGCATCGCGCTCCTGGCGCCCGACGGCGTGCTCTGGCTGACCACCTTCTACGCCGGTCTGCGGATCGGCGCGCTCGTCACCCCCATCAGCACGCTGGCGACACCCCCGGAGCTCGCGCACATCCTCCGAACGAGCGATGCGCAGCTCCTCGTCGGAGCGCGCCGCTTCCTGCGTCGCGACTTCGCCGACAACCTGGCCGCGGCCCTCCCCGGGTTGGGCGAGAGCCGCGCGGGCGCGCTGCGCATCGTGGAAGCGCCGCACCTCCGCTCGATCTGGCTCGACGACGCCGGCGGTGTGCCGTGGGCGGAGCCGGTGGCCGACCTCCTCGCGCGGGCCGACGACCCCGGTGCGTCCGGTGCGTCAGGTGCGCCCGGCGACGCGCTGCTCGCCGCGGTCGAGCGAGCGGTGGCTCCGGGTGACGACGCGTTCGTCGTCTACACGTCGGGGTCGACGGCGACGCCGAAGGCGGTGGTGCACGGTCACTGGGCGGTGGCGCGCCAGCCGCGCGCGCTGGCCCCGATCTTCCTCATGACCGAGTCCGACCGCACGATGCCGCTGTTGCCCGCGTTCTGGATGGGGGGCATCGCGGCCGCGCTGCAGGTGCTGTGCACGGGCTCCACGCTGGTGTACCCGCCGTCGCCCGCCGTCGAGGACGCGCTCGACACGATCGAGCGCCACGACATCACCTACGTCGTGATCTGGCAGGCGCTGGCGAAGCTCCGGGCGGCCGCGATCGCGCGGGGCATCGACGTCGACCGGATCCGGGGCATGGGCGCGCCGCCACGCGACGAGCACGGTGAGCTCATCCCGCCCGGGTTGCGGGCCAATCTCTTCGGGATGTCGGAGAGCTTCTCCGCCCACAGCGCGGAGCCGATCAACCGCCGCATGCCCGACGACAAGGTGGGCGCGTCGGGGCGCGCGGTGAACGGCATCGAGCGGCGGGTGGTGAACCCCGAGACCGGTGAGGACGTGGTCGCGGGCGAGGTGGGCGAGCTGTACCTCCGCGGCGGTGCGCTCATGACCGGCTTCTACAAGGTGGACCGTCGTGAGGTGTTCACGCCCGACGGCTTCTACCCGACGAAGGACCTCGTGCGCATCGACGCCGACGGCTACTGCTTCGTCGTCGGTCGCACCAGCGACATGATCAAGACGAGCTCCGCGAACGTGTCGCGCCTGGAGGTCGAGGCCGCGCTGAACGCGTTGGCGGAGGTGGAGCTGGCGCTCGTCACCGGACTCCCCGACGAAGCGCTCGGCGAGATGGTGGTCGCCGCGGTGGTGTGCGCGGCGGGTGCGAGCCCCACCGAGGCGGACCTCCAGGCCGCGTTGCGCGACCGGATCTCGAGCTTCAAGATCCCGCGCCGGATCGTGTTCGTCACGAGCGACGACGTCCCGCAGACCACGACCGGGAAGGTGCGGCTCACCGAGCTCGCCCGCCTGTTCGACACCCCCCTCGACCGAGATCTCGACCAGGACCTGGACCGACTCCCGGACCGATAGGAGCCCGTGCATGACCGGAGAGCCGAACCGCCCACCGGCGGCGGAGGAGATCGTCCGCTACTCGAAGGACCCCGCGACGAAGATCGCGACGATCACCCTCGACCGTGCCGACGAGCTCAACGCGATGACGATCGACGCGCAGCACCGCTACGCCGACCTCGTGCGCCGAGCGAGCTTCGACGACGACGTGAAGGTCCTCGTGATCCGGGCGAACGGCCCGAACCTCGGGAGCGGCGCCGACCTCCCCGAGCTGATGGACATCATGGCCGGCCGCGGTGACGTCACCATGAAGCACATCGTCCGCATCCCCGAGGATGCCGAGGTGGAGTACCCACCGAAGGGGTCGTACCGCTACGGCGCGTCGAACGTGCAATTCTACACCGACCCGAGCGCCGGGATGCGCAGCCTCCAGGACTTCAAGAAGGTCAGCATCCTCGAGGTGCGCGGCTACTGCTACGGCTGGCACTTCTACCAAGCGGCCGACGCCGACATCGTGATCGCGTCGGAGGACTCGCTCTTCGGTCATGCGGCGTTCCGGTACGCCGGCTGGGCGGCGCGCCAGTGGCAGTGGTGCTCCATGATGGGCCTGCGCAAGTTCATGGAGATGGTGTTCACCGGCCGACCGTTCACCGCCAAGGAGATGTACGACTGCAACTTCGTCAACGCGGTGGTGCCGTTCGACGAGCTGGAAGCGATGACCGAGAAGTACGCGCTCGCCTGTGCCCGCTCCCGGCCGACCGACACCGTCTTCGCGCAGAAGACCTTCTTCGAGATCTACAAGCAGCACCAGGGCGAGTACATGGGCAGCATCATCGCCGGCCTGCTCGAGTCGATGGGCCGCCCGATGA
>BTUT01000003.1:0-2699 GCA_045862935.1 Acidimicrobiia bacterium | reverse complement strand
GGGGCTTTTACTGGGCACCAATCCGGGCGGGCCTGCGCGCGTCGGGGGCCCCCCCCTGGCGCCCCGACGCCGTGTCGCACGAGCTGGACCGGGAAGCCCTCGACCGCGGGCTGACGAACTTCGTCCGCGACAACGACGAGCGGTTCCCGCCGGAGTGGCGCCTGAGCCAGCGGGGCCGGTCGTCGGAGTGGGCCGGGGAGTCGACGGTGGAGACGGGCGAGTAGATCATGGACGTGGAGGGGGACATGCTGACGCTCACGAACGCACGGGTCTTCGACGGGCGCCGGATGCTCGCCGGGACGCACGACGTCGTGCTCGACGGGAGCCGGATCGCGTCGATCGACGACGGCGCGGGCGCGGCCGGCGGCGAGGGCATCGGCGCGGGCGACGTCGTCGACGTGGGTGGGATGACCCTCATGCCGGGGCTCATCACCTGCCACCTCCACCCCGACTTCTACAAGTTCGACATCTTCGCCGGCGAGAAGCCCGGCAAGGAGCTCCCGCCCGGCGTGATGATGGCCATCGGCGTGCGCACGTGCCGGGTGCTGCTCGAGAGCGGGTTCACCGGCTACGTGGGCGCGGCGTGCGCGCACGACATCGACGCGCAGCTCAAGATGGCCATCGCGCAGGACATCATCCCGGGACCGCGCATCCGCGCGTGCGGTCACCACATCGGCACGACGGGCGACATGAACAACCGCGCGCGCTGGTGGAAGCCTTACGCGACCCCGGGCCTCGACCTCCTCGGTGACGGTCCCGACGAGCTGCGACGCCTGGTTCGTCAGGAGATCAGCCGTGGCGTCGAGACGATCAAGATCATGGCCAGCGCCGGGCACGGGATCCCCAACCGCATCGCGCGCAACATGGCGCGCGACGAGATCGCGGCGGTGGTCGCGGCCGCGCACGAGCGCGGCGCCAAGGTCCGTGCGCACGTGGCCGACAAGGAGATGATCCTCGAGTGCATCGAGCTCGGCGTCGACATCCTCGACCACGGTGACGAGATCGACGAGGAGTGCATCGCGGCGATGGTCGAGGCGGGCACCTTCTGGGTGCCGAGCCTCGTCTACCTGTGGAGCCTGCTCGAGGTGGGCTACGCCGCGCAGTTCGGGGTGACGCCAGCGCTCTACGACCACGTGCGCTCGACGCTCCCGGCGGCCCACGAGGCCGGGGCCCGGATCCTGATCGGCGACGACTACAGCGGCGTGTTCCGCAGCATGATCGACGACGATCCGCTCGACCACCAGGTCGGCAACTACGCGCGCGAGCTCGCCTACTACGCCGCGATCGACGGCCTGTCCCCGACCGACGTGCTCGGCTGGGGCACCGCCAACGCCGGGGAGCTGTTGGTGGACCCGCCGGCGACGGTCGGGGTGATCGAGCCGGGAGCGCTCGCCGACCTGATCGTCGTGGACGGCGACCCCCTGGCCGACCTCGCACTGCTCGCCCGCCCGGACGACGCGCTGAAGGCCGTCATCCGCGACGGGGTCGTCGTGATCGACCGCCTCCCGCCGCGCGCGCGCCGCGCCGCGGCGTGACGGCCACACGGTGATGAGCGGGGCGGGGTGCCGCAAGGTCGTGTTCGTCACCGGTGCCGGTTCGGGCATCGGTCGCGCCGCCGCGGAGGCCTTCGCCCGACGTGGCTACGCGACGGTGCTCGCGGACGTGAACGCCGAAGCGGGGCGCCACGTGCAGGCCGAGCTGCGCGCCGTGGGGGAGTGCACGTTCGTCCCCTGCGACGTGACCGACGACGACACCGTCGCCGCGGCGGTCAGGGTCGCGGTCGACACCTACGGGCGGCTCGACGCGGCGTTCAACGCCGCGGGCATCGACGGCGAGCACGGCAAGCCCACCGCCGAGTGCACGATGGAGAACTGGAACCGGGTGATCGCCGTCGACCTCACCGGCACCTGGTCGTGCATGCGCCACGAGCTGCCCGCGATCGTGAAGGCGGGTGGCGGCTCGATCGTGAACTGCGCATCGGTGGCCGGGCTCCGCGCGGCGCCCACCGTGCCCGCCTACACCGCCGCCAAGCACGGGGTGGTCGGCCTGACCCGGGTCGCGGCGCGGGAGTACGCCGCCGCCGGGGTGCGGGTGAACGCCATCTGCCCGGGGACCGTCGACACGCCGATGTTCCGGGCATCGATGACGCCCGAGGTGATCGACCGCCTCGTCGCCACGAACCCGACCGGTCGGCTGGCCGAGGCGCACGAGATCGCCGCGGTCGCGCTCTGGCTGTGCGAGGACGCGCCCGGCTTCCTCACCGGCCAGGCCATCGCGGTCGACGGCGGCGCCGGCGCCTGACGACGAGCAGACACTGACGAGAGGACCACCATGCACCGCAACCTGCTGAGCACGTTCATGATCGACGTCCCGTCCGAGGTCGTCGACGACACGGTCGCGTTCTGGTCGGCGGCCCTCGGCGCCACGCCGGTGCAGACCCGCATGACCCAGTACCACATCCTCGACGAGGCTGCGCCGCCGAACCGGATCGTCGTCCAGGACTCCGGCACCGGGCCCGCGCGCATCCACTTCGACATCCACACCGACGATCTCGAGGCCGAGGTCGCGCGGCTCGAGGGGCTCGGCGCGACGGTCGTGGACCGCCAGTGGGCCGATCACCCCGGGAGCTGGATCATCATGCGGGACCCGGCGGGGATGGAGTTCTGCGTCGTGTGGGCCCTGAACGAGATCCGGCCCCA
>BTUT01000002.1:0-22025 GCA_045862935.1 Acidimicrobiia bacterium | reverse complement strand
GGCGCTGGAGCTCGTCGACATCGGTGACGGTCACATGCCCGACGCCGGCTACATGATCGACGCGTCGCACAACCTGAAGGATCCGTTGGAGGACCTCGCCCAGGCGACCGATCAGATCCAGCTCGCGATCGCCCAGGCCCTGCTCGTCGATCGCGGCGCGCTCCGTGACCGTCAGGATGCGTGCGACCCGGCGATGGCCGGCGAGCTCCTGCAGCGCGCGTACCGCTTCGATGCCCGACCCCTCGTCGCCGAGGCCCGGCGTCGCAACGGCGCCGCCCTCGACCCCGTGTCCACGTACCGCCGGCTCGGCTACCGCGACGCCGTGGTCGCTGTGCGCGGCAGCGAGTCGGTCGCCACGGGGCTGTAGGTGTCGGTCCCGGTCGTCGCCGTCGACCTCGGCGCGACGTCCGTCCGCGTCGCACGGGTGATCCTCGACGTCGACACGGTGACCGTCGACGTGGTGCACCGGCACCCGCACGGACCTGTCGCCGACGCGCGAGGCACCCTCCGATGGGACTGGGACGGCATCCTCGCAGCGGTGACCATCGGGATCGACCGGGCGCTCGACCGGGGGTCGGTCGTGTCGATCGGCGTCGACGCCTGGGGCGTCGACTACGGGCTCCTCGGTCGCGACGGCCGGCTGCTGTCTCCGCCCATCTCCTACCGCGACGGGCGCACCGCCGACTACCGCATGACGATCGACCGGATCGGCGCCCGACGGCTGTACGAGATCTCGGGACTCCAGGAGGGCCCCATCAACACGCTCTTCCAACTCGCGGTCCACGACCCCGAGGAGCTGGCGGCGGCCGCGCACGTGCTCATGCTTCCCGAGCTCGTGGTGCACCACCTCACCGGGACGGTCACGGGGGAGCGCACGAGCGCCGGGACCACCGGTCTCCTCGACCTCGCGACGGCGTCCTGGTCGGAGGAGCTCGCCGCCACGATCGGGCTCGATGCCGCGCTGCTGCCGGTCCTGGCCGAGCCCGGCACGCCCGTCGGTACCTATCGGGACGTGCCCGTCCACCTCGTCGGAGGTCATGACACCGCCTCGGCGGTCGTCGCCGGCGGTGCCGAGGGGGCGGCCTTCGTCTCGACGGGCACCTGGCTGCTCGTGGGCTGCGAACGACCGACCCCCGACACGTCGTCAGAGGCACGGTCCGCGGGCTTCGCCAACGAGCAGGGCACCTTCGGCGGGATCCGCTTCCTGCGCAACGTCGCCGGATGGTGGCTCATCGAGGAGTGTCGCCGCGAGTGGGGGACGGTCTCCGCGGTCGACCTGGTGGACGCGGCGGCCAATGTGCCCTCACCGCCCCGCAGCTTCGACGCGACGGACGACCGCTTCCTCGCGCCGGCGTCGATGGTGGCGGAGATCTGCGACGCGTCGGGACTTGCGGTTGACGCGCCGCCGCCCGCCGTCGTCCGAGCCGCGTTGGAGTCGATGACCGCCACGGTCGCGTCGGTCGTGGAGAGGCTCCCCGCCTGCAGCAGCGTGCGGGCGTTCGGTGGTGGCGCCCAGTCGGCGCTCTTTGTGGACCTGCTCGCCGAGAAGGTCGGCATCCCCGTCTCGGTCGGAGCGGCCGAGGCGACCGCCGTCGGCAACGCCCTCACCCAGGGTGTCGCCCTCGGGGCCTACGAGTCACCGGCCGCGGCCCGCGCGGCGGTGCCGGTATGAGAGGGGGGGTGGCGATGAACGTCGACGCGCTGGACCGGATCGAGGCGATCAAGGACCGCCTCGAGCACGACGGCCGGGTCCGCATTCGCCACCTGGCCGCCGACCTGGGGGTCAGCGACATGACGATCCGGCGGGACCTCGACCTGCTCGCCGAGCAGGGAGTCGCCCGCCGCGTGCGCGGCGGTGCCGTGACGATCGGGCCTCGGCGGTTCCCGGACCGCACCCGCGACCACCCGCGCGCGAAGTCGGTGATCGCGCAGAAGCTCGTGGACCTCGTACCCGACCGTGGGGCGGTTGCCCTGGACGCGTCTTCGACGGTGCAGCGGCTCGCCGCGCGGCTCACCCACGTGCATGATCTGACGGTGCTGACCAACGGTCCGGAGACGTTCTCGGCACTGCAGGGCCAACCGGGCGTGCGCGCCCTCCTGACCGGAGGAGAGCTCGACGCTCGCACGGGCAGCCTCGTCGGCCCGCTCGCAGCGCGTTCGGCCGGAGACCTCCTCGTCGACCGCCTGTTCGTCGGTGCCGCCGCGCTCGACGCCGACCTCGGTTCGAGCGAGGCGACGCTGGACGAGGCCGAGATCAAGCTCGCCCTTGCGGCCGGTGCAGCCGAGATCGTTCTCGCGGTCGACAGCTCGAAGCTCGGCAGCCGAGGCACGGCTCGAGCGTTCCCCATCGATCGTGTCGCCCTCTTGGTCACCGAGCTCGATCCCCAGGATCAACGTCTCGATCCGTTCAGGGATCGTTGCGCACTGCGGTGAGCGTCCACCGCCCTCGGACCTCTCCAGGCCGCGGGTAGGCCGCGAGAGGTCGTGAACCGTCGTGAAACGCCGGGATCGGTCGTGGCGCGAGGGTCCTGGTCAGAGGCACTCTCGGCACATCGCCGCAGGTCATGGAACCGCACGCGGACGATGAGGAAACCGACGCTCTCTCCCCTGAGCTACGAGGGCACGAGGGCGGGGCCGGTCGACAAGGTGGTCGAGAACGACGCCCTCAGCGGCCGGTGGCCAATGGTGGGTGGGGGTCGCGGCCTGGATCGGGGTGTTGCCGCCTCGACCGGTGCTCGCGGTCCGGTCGCGGTCCGAGCCGGGACGCGGCGAAGCCGCCCTCGTGCGGGCCGGGGGACCGTACTGCGCCGACGCGGCGAGCCGGCTCGGTGGTGCGGCGACGCGCCAGTGGGGTACCGCGCGAGGCTGTTCACGGTGATGGCGTAGCCGAGACGGTTGAGGAGGTGAGCCGATCGGGTTCTTCGTGCCGGTCACCGCCAAGGACCGAAGGGCCGGCCGCAAGGCGCTCGGTCGGCTGGGCATGGCCATCGAGGATCTCCTGGCGAAGACCGGGGCGAGCGAGGACGAGCTCGTCGACTCCGTGGCCCGGGGACGTCGCCGGCGCTGATGCGGCTGGTTGTCGATACGAGCGTCCTGGTCGGCGAGTTGCTCCGCCGGCCGGGGCGAGCCCGGCTCGGTGACGGTCGACTCGAGCTGTTCCTCCCCGAGCAGATGTGGGCCGAGTGTCAGGTGGAGCTGCCTCGCCGCGTCCGGGCCTTCGCCCGTCGAGCGTGACCTCGGCTCGGCGCTCGGGGACGAGCTCGCTCGGCTGTGCTTCGCCGCTGTCGAAGCGAACGTCGTGATCCTCGACGAGGCGGTCTACTCGGCGCTCGAGGACGAGGCCCGCGCGCGATCGCTGCGAGACCCGGCGGACTGGCCCGTCGTCGCGAGCGCGCTCGCGCTCTCGGCTGCCATCTGGACGAACGACAACGACGAGCTCGGCACCGGTGTCGCCACATGGACAACCGAGAGCTTGCAGGCGCGGCTCGATCGGTCGTGATCGGTTCTCCTCCCCTTCAACACCGCGAGCCGGTACAGGGAAGCGCTCCGGTCGCTGGAGCCGACCACTCTTCTTGATGGCGGCCTCTTCCGCGCGCGGCAGTGGATGCAGGACGCGGAGCTCGCCTGGGTCGACTCGAGGCCGAAGTGGAAGCCTCGTGCGACCAGCAGCTCCAGCGTGATCCCGACAGCATCGGAGTCGGGGTCGCAGGCGGGTGCTACAACTGCACCGGGGAGCAACGGGGCACACCGTGACGCAGTGGCCACACACCATGACCGAGTACCGGAATCGCAGCGAACGCCCGAACCGCGACGACTTCGAGGTCGGCCGTGGCTGAGCGTGCCGTCGCGGTGGCCGCGACCGAGTGGGCGCCGCATCGCATCCGGGTCAACGCCGTCGGTCCCGGCGTGACCGTCGCCCCGATGCTCGGCCGCGCGCCCGTGGACACGGGCTGGCTGGCCGGCGTGCAGGACCGCACCCCACTCGGGCGTCTCGGTAGCCCGGAGGGCGTCGCCGCGGCGATCCGGAGCCTGCACGACCTCGGCTGGGTCACCGGCCAGATCCTCGAGTGCGATGGCGACCTCGGCCTCCACCGCCCGATCGACTCGTTCGGCCAGCCGTACCCCCGGGCCTGACCCCCGGCACCCGTCCGCATCGGAGGACCCCGTGCACGACCTCGTCATCCGGGCCGGCACCGTCGTCGACGGCACCGGCGCCCCCGCCACCACCGCCGACCTCGCGATCACCGACGGTGTGATCGTCGAGGTCGGGCGCGTCGACGGCCCCGCTCGCCGCACCATCGACGCCGACGGGCTCCTCGTCACCCCCGGGTTCGTCGACATCCACACCCACTTCGACGGGCAGGCCACCTGGGATCCCCACCTCACCCCCTCGTCCTGGAACGGCGTCACCACCGCCATCCTCGGCAACTGCGGCGTCGGGTTCGCGCCCGCCCGACCCGACGCGCGCGAGCAGCTCGTCGAGCTCATGGAAGGTGTCGAGGACATCCCCGGCACCGCGCTCCACGAGGGGATCCGCTGGGACTGGGAGAGCTTCCCCGAGTACCTCGACGCGCTCGAACGCATGCCCCGCGCCGTCGACGTCGGCACGCACGTGCCCCACGCGGCCCTCCGGGCCTACGTCATGGGCGAACGGGCCCAGGGCCCCGCAACCCCCGACGACATCACGGCGATGGCCGACATCGTCCAGGCGTCGATCACGGCTGGAGCGCTCGGCTTCTCGACCGGACGCACCCACGGGCACCGCGACGTGCGCGGCGAGCCGGTGCCCGGCACCTTCGCCGCGGTCGACGAGCTCGTCGCGCTGGCCGGCGCCATGGAGCGCGGCGGGCGCGGCGTGTTCCAGGTCGTGCCGACGGGGATCGGAGGTGTCGAGAGCGGCGATCCCGAAGGTTCCATGGACGCCGAGCTCGAATGGATGGTCGACCTCGCCACGAGGAGCCGCAACGCGTTCACGTTCCTGGTCATGCAGAGCAACCGCGATCCCGACGGTTGGCGGCCCTGGTTCGAGACCGTCCGCGGGGTCAATGCCGCCGGCGCGAACCTCCGCCCCCAGGTCGCGGACCGCTGCTTCGGGCTGCTCATCGGGCACCAGTCCCGGATGAACCCCTTCCGGTACGCCCCGACGTTCGCAACGGTGGCCGACCTCCCCCTTCCCGAGCGCGTCGCGCGGCTGCGGGATCCCGACCTGCGGGCGGCGATCGTCGCCGAGGCGCCGGCCGCGAACCGGGCCTCCACCACCCTCGACCGCATCTCCGCGACCACGTTCGCCAACCTCTTCCCGCTCGGCGACGAGCTCGAGTACGAGCCCACCCCCGACCAGAGCATCGCGGCGATCGCCGGGCGCTCCGGGACCGACCCGTGGGCCGTGATGTACGACGTGCTCCTCGGCGCCGAGGGTCGAGAGTTCCTCTTGCGGCCGCTGCTCAACTTCGGGCGCGGCTCCTACGACGGGCTCCACGACATGCTGGAAGACCCGACGACCGTGCAGGGCCTCGGTGACGGCGGTGCGCACAGCTCGATCGTGTGCGACGCGAGCATGACCACCTACCTGCTCACCCACTGGGTGCGCGACCGGCGGCGTGGCCCGCGCCTTCCGCTCGAGTACGCGGTACGCCGGCTCACCATGGACGGTGCCGACCTGTACGGGCTCCACGACCGGGGGGTCCTGGCGCCGGGACGCAAGGCCGACGTCAACCTGATCGACTTCGAGCACCTGAACCTCCGGTACCCCGAACGCGTGAACGACCTCCCCGGTGACACGGGGCGGCTCGTCCAGCGAGCCGACGGTTATGTCGCCACCCTGGTGTCGGGCGAGACCGTCGTGGAGGGGGGCGAGCTCACCGACGCCCGCCCGGGGACGCTCGTGCGTGGCGCCAGGGCGTCGTCGACGCGGTGAGTGCCGTGGCACGGGACGTGAACGACGCGGCGCGCCGCTTCGACCACTGGCAGCCCGAGGCCGCGGTCGATCCGTACCCGACGTTGCGGTTGTTGCGCGACGAGTGCCCGGTCGCCCACAGCGATCGCCACGGAGGATTCTGGATCTTCACCCGCTACGACGACGTGAGCGCTGCGTTGCGCGACCACGAGACGTACTCGTCGACCATCATCGCTCTCCCGAAGCAGAAGCCGGGGACCATCCTGCCCACCCCGCCGCTCGACCAGGATCCCCCGGCCCACACCCGGTACCGCCAGATGCTCCTCCCCTTCTTCACGCCGCAGCGCACTGCGGCACTGGAGCCGGTGGCCCGCCGCACGGCCCGCGACCTGGCCGCCGCGCTCGACGGAACCGGGGGCTGCGAGGCCATGTCGGCCTACTGCTTCCCCATGCCGACGGTGGTGCTCGGGGCCATCCTCGGCGTACCGGCCGGCGACCAACCGATGTTCCTCGACTGGACCGTCAAGATCGTCGAGCACGGCGGCACCGACCCGAAGGGTGCGCAGCAGGCCAACCAGGAGATCTACGCCTACCTCCGGGACCTGCTCGCCGCTCGACGTCACGATCCCCGCGACGACATCCTCACCTTCCTGCTCCATGCCGACCTCGACGGCACGCCGCTCACCGACGACGAGCGCCTCGGCATCGCCACGCTCCTGCTCATCGCCGGCATCGACACCACCGCCAACACGCTCGCCACCGCCCTCTGGTACCTCGCCCTCGACCGAGGGTCGCAGCGGCGGATCCGCGAGCATCCCGGCCTGCTGACGACCGCGATCGAGGAGTTCCTGCGGGTGTTCAGCGCCGTGTCGATCGCTCGCATCACCACCCGCGACGTGACGGTGGGCGGGTGCCCGATCGCACGCGGCGAGCAGGTCCTCATGTCGCTGCCGGCCGCGAACCGCGACGAACGCAAGTTCACCGACGCCGAGACCGTGGTGCTCGACCGCGACCCGAACCCTCACCTCGGGTTCGGCCTCGGCGTCCACCGGTGCCTCGGATCGCACATCGCCCGCATGGAGCTACGCGTCGGACTCGAGGAGTTCTTCGCGGCGATCCCGGACTTCCGGCTGGCCGACCCGGCCACCGTGACCTGGAAGTCCGGACCCATCCGCGGTCCGAAGTGGTTCGACCTCGCGTTCTGACCGGGACTGCCCGCAGGGCGAAGGGGTGCTGACGTTCGACACGACTGCCTCACGTCGGGCACGTTCTCGTGCGCGTTCGTGAGGCCGAGGTCCCGGGACCGAGGAGGACGGGTGTGACCTACCGAGTGATCCAGTGGGGGACCGGAAACGTCGGTCGCCACGCCTTGCGGACGATCGTCGGTCGACCGAGTCTCGAGCTCGTCGGGGTCCGCGTCTACAACCCCGACAAGGTCGGCATCGACGCGGGGGAGATCGTGGCGGCGCCCGCGACCGGCGTGCAGGCGACGGACGACGTGAGCGCCATCCTCGCGCTCGACGCGGACTGTGTGAGCTACAGCGCTCTCGGGGCCACCGAGGCCGCGGCCGGCGCGGTCATCGACGACCTCGAGATGCTGCTGCGCGCGGGTTTCAATGTCTCGTCGAGCGCACCCGAGTCCCTGATCTATCCGAAGGCTGCGCCACCCGCGGTTGTGGAACGCCTCGAGCGGGCGTGTGCAGACGGCGACAGCACGCTCTTCGTCTCGGGTGTCAACCCGGGTTTCACCATGGACGCGTCCCGAGTGGGGGATCGGTGAGCACTGGTCCCTGGAGATCGAGGGTGACCCGAGCATGAAGGTGACCGCGGAGCTGCGCACGAGGATGGACTCCCGACGGGTGGTGTCGTTGACGGTCGCGGCGGCGATCGTCAACGCGATCCCGACGGTCTGTGCCGCGGCGTCCGGGATCCGATCACCGTTGGATCTTCCGATGTGGGGCGGCGGGCACCTCGACGGCGGATCCGGGTCACGCGACGAGTGACTCGACGGCTCGCATCGACGAGATGGGGACCGAAGTAGGCTCCGAGCAGCCCGAGATCCCGAGGGAAGACCGCGGTGGCGACGGCGAGATCGACGACCAAGAGGACTCCGCCGCCGGCTGAGGTGCCGTCCCCTGCACCCGACGGGGGCAGGAGCGTTCGCCGGAAGCGGGGGGAGCCTCGACGCCTGCTTCTCGAAGCCGCACGGGAGCGGTTCACGTCGCAGGGCTTCGCCGGAACGAGCACGCGCGAGATCGCGGAGCACGCGGGCGTCTCCGAGACCCTCATGTTCCGGTACTTCGGTTCCAAGGTCGGCCTCTTCCGTGAAGCACTGGTCACCCCGTTCGTCGAGTTCGTCGAGGACTTCAACGACAAGTGGAAGTCCGGCAGCAACGCCGAGCTCGACGACGAGGAGCTGAGCCGGCGATTCATCGGCGACCTCTTCGACCTCTTCCGCGACAACCGTGGCCTCGTCGTCATGCTCTGGGCGGCCGACGCGCAGAGTGGCAGCCAGCTCGCGGAAGCGGGGGTCTTCGAGGAGATCAACGACGAGCTGCAGGTCCTGGTCGAGATCGGCACCGCCGAAGCCGTCCGGCGGCGGGGACGGGCGATGCCGAGACAGGACCTCGCGACCCGGTCGACCCTCGCGATGGTGGCCGGGATGGCGGTGTTCGGCGAGTCCTTCTACGGCAAGCGCACACCGCCGAAGCAGGAGATCGTCGACGAGCTGGTCCAGGCCGTCCTCCACGGGCATCTCCACCGGGCGCCCTGACCGAGACCCGGGAGTCGGGAGCCAGCCGCCCCGCGTGGATGCCACTCGGAGGAACAAGGGAGTGAGTGCCTGCTTGCCTATGATGCCGTCATGGATGTTGACCAGCTGATCATGGTGAGCGTCGACGACCACGTCGTCGAGCCCCCCGACATGTTCGACGACCACCTGCCCGAGGCGTATCGCGACCGCGAGGACGTCCCGCGCGTCGTGCGCACCGAGGCGGGCGACGACGTCTGGGTCTACGACGGGCGGCAGTTCCCCAACATCGGGTTGAACGCCGTCGCCGGGCGACCCCGGTCGGAGTTCGGGATGGATCCGACCTCCTACGAGGAGATGCGCCCCGGATGCTGGGACGTGGATGCCCGCATCGGGGACATGAACGCCAACGGCGTCCTGGGGTCGCTGTGCTTCCCCTCGTTCCCGCGGCTGTGCGGACAGGTCTTCGCCGAGGCCGAGGACAAGGACCTCGCGCTCGTGCTCGTCAAGGCGTACAACGACTGGCACGTCTACTCGTGGTGCGGCCGGCATCCCGGACGCTTCATGCCGCTCGGACTGCTCCCGTTCTGGGACATTGACCTCACCGTTGCCGAGCTCGAGCGACTCAAGGGCATGGGCGTCAACGCGGTGTCGTTCTCCGAGAACCCGTCCAAGCTCGGACTGCCGAGCTTCCACTCGGAGCACTGGGATCCCTTCTGGGCTGCGTGCCAGGATCTCGAGATCGTTCCGTGCCTGCACATCGGCTCGTCGTCAACCATCACGGTGACGTCCAGCGACGCTCCGTTCGACGTCACCGCGACGCTCCAGCCGATGAACATCGTCTCCGCCGCCGCGGATCTCGTGTGGTCACCCGTGCTGCGCAAGTTCCCGCGCGTGACGATCGCGCTCTCCGAGGGTGGAGTGGGTTGGCTCCCGTACTTCCTCGACAAGCTCGACCTCGTCTACCGCAAGCAGTCGGCGTGGACCGGCCAGGACTACGGCGACGATCTCCCGAGCGAGGTGTTCCGGGATCGGATCGTCACGTGCTTCCTCGACGATCGCATCACCCCCGACGTCGCCGAGCGGGCTGGTACGCGGTTGATGACCTGGGAGTGCGACTATCCCCATTCGGACTCCGACTGGCCGGAGTCGCCCGAGGTCGCCCTCGCGGGGATGGCGGGCCTGGACGACGCCACCATCCATCGGCTGACCCACGAGAACGCGATGCGGATCTTCCAGTTCGATCCCTTCGCCCACCGCCCCAAGGAGCGATGCACCGTCGGTGCGCTCCGCGACGAAGCGGCCGCGGCCGGCGTCGACACGACGCCGCGCACCATGCGCACCCGCGAGCGGACGCTCGGGAACGTGGCCGCGTCCCAGCAGGCGCTCTACACGCCGTCGCGGTCGTAGGACGCGAGCCGAGGAGGCGGCCCGGGGCGATCATCCCCGGCGCGGTGCGCGCTCCGGTGCGCGCCGCGGTGCGCGCCGCGATCCGAGGTGCGCGCCGCGCCCTTCCTCACGGCTCGTCGTTGCTGGGCCACTCGGAGCGCAGCAGCCCCTCGAACACCGGTACGCCGTCGACGATGCGCCGGAGGGTGAGCCAGTCACCCTTGTAGCCCTTGCGGTCGTGGGGGCCGAAGCCGATGTGTGTGCGCGGCCCACCGTTGGTCGCCGGCATCATCGTGATCGCCTCCAAGCCCTCCTTCACACCCTCGGGGGTGAGCAGGCGCGCGTTGGCCACTCCCTGGATCGCGGCGCGCGCGCCGTCGTACGCGCAGCCCACCATGGCGTGCTGGACGCGGCGCCCGAAGCGCTGCTCGAACCGGTGGACCATCGGCCAGTAGTTGGGGTTGGGATCGTTCACCTCGTCGGCGACCTGGTCGACGCCAACCCAGCCCTCGAGGGCCGCGGCGATCCGGGCGTCGTTGTAGATCCACTCGAACGCGCTGCTCATCACCCGGGGCGGGTCCCAGTCGAGCTCCGCGAAGATCCCGCCCAGGCGCAGCACGGGGTATCCGTATCCGACGTACGCGAGCGCGTCGGGACGGACGTTGTCGCGCAGGTTGCGGACCTGCCCGGTGAGATCGGCGGGCACCATCTCGATGAACTCCTCACCCACGATCTCCAGCCCGTTGCGCTTGGCCGCAGCCCGGAACGCGCCCGAGTACTCGCGCATCCCCGGCGAGATCTCGGTGAGCATCGCCACGCGACGGTGACCGTTGGCCCGCAGCCATCCGGCCATCAGCGCGCCCTCCTCCGACACACCGCCGTTGCCGACCATGAAGCCGTACTCGCTCGCGAACTCCTTCGAGCCGCCGGTCGAGATCAGTGGCACGCCGCGCCGAGCCATCGCCGGCAGCAGCGCGAGCCCGTTGTCGGTGATGTAGGGGCCCATGATCACGAGGCAGCCCTCGTCGCAGAGCGCCTCGTAGCCGGCGATCACGTGCTGCGCGTCCTCGCGAGGCAGCCCCCGCGCGACCTTGGGGACGTACTCGATCGGCCGGAAGGTGACGTTCTCGTTCAGGGCGTCCTCGAAGGCGAGGATCGCCGCGTCGGCGACGTCGGCGAGGAGCTGGCCCATGTCGATGTCGATGAGCCAGCCGATCTTGACGGCGCCGAGGGGGCGCCCTCCCGGCAGGTTGCGTGCCGGCGGCTCGATGCGCACGCGCTCGACCGGCCGGTCGTCGTCGGACCCGCCCGGCGCCCACGGGTTGTCGGTGCCGCGCGGCTCGGGGAGGACGCCGTGGCGGACGGACGAGCGAGCGCGGTCGTCGGTGCTCATGGGGCCTCCTCCGGGGGGCGTTCGGCGGGTGGCTCCCAGCGCCCCCGCGCGTTGGCCAGGTCGGCGAGCGTCATGATCCCGGCCGGTGCGTCGCACACGGCGGGGACCGAGTTGACGAGGTGCGCTCCGGCCGTCGTAGACCTTCGCCCCGACGACCTCGACGTCCGGGTGGTGGAGCATGACGTCGAACGTGGCGCTCGCCGAGAGGCAGCGGATCAGCTCGTCGCGCGTGCTGTCCTCGGTGTCGGCCATCGCCCAGATCCACGAGCAGTCGTTGTGGAGCCCGGGGAACTGCCGGTCGCCGGTGGAGTGGTCCTGCTCCGAGGCGTCAGCCAGGCACACGTAGGGGATCGGTGGCGACGTGGGGACCTCCGGGTCGGGCATGCGCACTGCCTGGTCCATCCGCGACCGCTCTCGGGGCTCAGCCCCTGAGCGCGACGGGGAGCGAGTGGATGCCGGCGACGAGGGTGGACGGCACCCGCTCGGGCTCGCCGGCGACGGCGTAGGCCGGGTAGCGCGCGAGCAGCTCCTCGAGGAACACGCGGGCTTCGAGCCGGGCGAGCGCGGCACCGAGGCACAGGTGCTCACCGAAGCCGAACGCGAGGTGCGCGGGGTTCACCGGCCGCATCGCGTCGAAGGTCCCGGCCGACGGACCGAACGCAGCCTCGTCGCGGTTCCCCGACGCGTAGAGCATGATGAGGTAGTCGCCCGCGCGCACCGGTACGTCGCCCACCGTGGTGTCGGCCACCACCGTCCGGCAGAACGTCTGGATCGGGGTCACCCACCGCAGGCACTCCTCGACCGCCGTCGCGACGCCGGCCGGCTCCGCGGCGAGCGTGGCCCGCTGTTCGGGGTGCTCGGCCAGCGTGACGATCGCGCCCGACAGCAGCGTGCGGGTGGTCTCGTTGCCCGCCACGAGCAGGGTGAGCAGCCACGCGAACACCTCGTCCGCATCCAGGGTGCGGCCGTCGAGCTCGGAGCGGCTCAGCAGCGACACGAGGTCGTCGCCGGGGTCGCGCTGCTTCGCCGCGATGTGGGCGGTCAGGTACGCGTGCATCTCCATGATCGTCGCCATCGTCTCCTCCGGCGGACGGTCGGTCGACTCGATCGTGGCGTCCGACCACCGGCGGAAGTCGGCCCGGTCGCCGTCGGGGATGCCGAGGAGCTCGGCGATCACCAGCAGCGGGAACGGCGCGGTCAGGTGCTCCACCACGTCGACCGGCGTCGACGTGTCGTCGAGACGGTCGAACACCCGTCGCGCGATCGCGCGGACCCACTCCACCAAGTGCGACACGGCGCGCGGCGTGAACCGACGGTTCACCAGCTTGCGGTGCCGCGCGTGCTCGGGCGGGTCGAGGAAGAGGATCGACGGCGGGCCGCCGCGGCTGGTTCCCGAGCGGATCGGGTCGTTCACGAGCGCCCCGCCCCGCGAGCTGAAGCGTGCCGGATCGCGACTCACCTCCCGGATGTCCTCGTAACGGGCGATCGTCACGAGCCCGTCGGCCACGCGGTGGACCGGAGCCTCCGAGCGGAGCGTCGCCAGCACGTCGAGGTAGTCGGGCCGGGCGTAGAAGGCCGGAGTCGTGGGATCGAAGACGGGAACGGTCACGTCGCCTCCCGAGCAGCGCCTCGGCGCCTGGTCATGGTGCGGTCCGGAGGATCTCGGAGGAGAAGCCGAACAGCCGCTGCGCGTTCCCGCTGGTCATCGCGCGGGCGTCGGCCTCCGACACGCCGGCGAGCAGTCCGTCGAGCACCCGGTTGGAATCGGGGTAGGTGCTCTCGGGGTGTGGGTAGTCGTTGCCCCAGAGCAGGCAGTCGACGCCGGTGAGGCCGAGGTTGTTGATGGCCACGGGGTCGTCCTGGAAGGTGGCGTGCACCTGACGGCGCAGGTAGGCGCTCGGTGGCTCCGCCAGCTCGGGCTTCGACCAGTGCGCGTGGTCTCGGTGGTAGTGGTCGAGCGTGCTCATCGCCCACGCCATCCAGCCCGCGTTCACCTCGACCATCACCACGTGCAGGTCGGGATGACGCTCGAGCACACCGCTGCACGACAGCAGCGCGGCCGCGCGGGGCGCCATCGACTGCGTGGTGAGGAGGTTGGCGGTGGGGCTGCCCCAGCCCCGGTAGAAGATCATGTCGTGGCCGGTGCCCTGGTGCATCACCGCGGGCCTGCCGGTCTCGGCGATCGCGGCCCACAGCGGCTCCCACTGCGGGAGGTTCCACTCCGGGGTGCCGACGAGCGGCAGGAGCAGCCCTCCAACCGATTCGTGGGGGGCCATGCGCGCCACCTCCGCGATGGCCATCTCCGCGTCCCAGGTGGGCAGCATCGCCGCGACCCGGATCCGCGGGTGGCCACCGAGGCGCTCGAGGATCCAGTCGTTGTAGACGCGGCACGCGGCCGACCCGACCTCGGCATCGTCGATCGCGTACGCGTAGAGCCCGATCGTCGGGTAGACGATCTCACCGTTGAGGCCGTCGTTGCGCATCATCGCCTCGCGCGCCTCGGTCGTGATGACGGCGATCCGTTCGGCGTCGAGGGCCTGCGCCTCGGCCTTGGTCGACACGCCCTCCCACCCGATGTCGGAGCCGTCGACCACCAGACGCCACCCGCCGTCCGCGCTGGCCTGGATCCGTCGGGGCGCACGGTCGCGCAGGGGCGGGGGCATCCGGTCGAACCAGAGGTCGTGGGGCTCGTCGACGTGACTGTCGGCCGAGATCTTGGGCAGCTCCGCGGCGTCCACGGGGTCATCGTGGTCGTTCTCGCGTCGCTTCTCAAACCGGGCCGCGTCGCGTGGCGGGGCGGTTACCGTGGGGAGCTCGCCACGGGAGCGCGCGCCGAGCGTGCGCGCCGAGCTTGCCTGATGGGGGGATGCACGATGGGGGACCTGATCGTTCGAGGCGGCACCGTGGTCGACGGGACCGGCGGACCGAGCACGCAGGCGGACGTGCGGGTGCGCGACGGCGTGATCGTGGAGGTCGCTCCGGGTCTCACCCCGGACGGGGAGCGCGAGGTCGACGCGCGCGGCGCGGTGGTGACCCCCGGGCTCATCGACAGCCACACGCACTACGACATCGAGATGTTCTGGGACCCGTCGCTCGATCCGCTCCCGGTGTACGGCGTGACCACGATCGTGATGGGCAACTGCGGTCTCGGCATCGCTCCGGTCGCGCCGGAGGTGCGCGACGACGTCGTCGACCTGCTCTGCTTCATCGAGGAGCTGCCGTCGACGCTCGCCGATTCGTTCGTCCCTTGGGGTTGGACGACCTGGGGGGAGTACGCGGGTGCGGCCCGCGAAGTTCCGACGGCGGTCCAGGGCTTCGCGTACACCGCGCACAGCGCGCTGCGCGCGGCCGTGATGGGGCACGACGCGTGGGAGCGCGCCGCAACCACGGCGGAGGTCACCGAGATGGCCCGCGCGCTCGACGACGCGCTGCGCGCCGGGTCGCTCGGCATGTCGTCGAACTGGTTCGACACCGACCGGCAGCGCCGCCTCGTGCCCAGCCGTCTCTCCGACGGACCCGAGCTCGACGCGCTGCTCGACGTGATCGCGCGGCACCGCGGGGCCACGTTCCAGGTCATCGCCCGCGCGGCGCGTGATCGCCGCCCCGCGCTGGAGAAGGCGTGCGCGCGCGGCGTGAAGGCCTTGTCGCTCGGTGACGGCGTCGGCGGCGCGAAGGTCGAGGAGGGTCTCACCACGTGGTACCTCGGTGGGGGCAACGAGCCGTTCACACCCATGCTCGGCTTCCAGGGCTCGATCGCGACCGCGGCGATCCCGCCCTGGCACGAGATGGTGAACGGTCCTGCCGACGCCCAGCTCGCGACCCTGGCCGATCCCGAGTGGCGGGCCCGGGCCCGCGACGCGTGGGACCACCCGCTGCCCGAGCAGAACGCCTTCCACCGCGAGACGCTGCACCTGCTGATGCTCACCGACTCCGAGAACGGCACCGGCCCGACCGGGATCTCGCTGGCGGAGCTCGCCGCGGCGCGTGACCAGCACCCGTCGGACGCGCTCGCGGACTGGGTGCTCGCCAACGGCATCGGCTCGCGCTACACGAAGCACAACAGCACCGCGGTGCCGATGACCGAGGACGACCGGCGGGCGCAGGTGGTGCACGACGCGGCCAACCCCCAGGCGCTGATGGGCGGCACCGACGCCGGGGCGCACCTCACGATGTTCTGCGGGGCGGGCTCGAACCTGCACCTCATCACCCACTGGTCGCGCGACGACGGGGCGCTCTCCCTCGAGCAGGCGGTCCACTGCCTCACCCAGCGGTCGGCCGACTTCTTCGGCCTCGACGACCGCGGGGTGATCGCTCCGCACAAGCGCGGCGACCTCGCGGTGTTCGCGCTCGACGCGCTCGAGACGCGCAGCCTCGAGCGCCGCTACGACCTCCCCGAGGGTCGCTACCGGCTGACCCGCCCACCCGCCGGGTTCCGCGCGGTCGCCGTCGCCGGTGAGCTGACCGTCTCCGACGGCGACGCGACGGGCGCCCTCCCGGCCCGGTTCGGCTCGCTCGCGGACGTCGCCGCCACCGGCTGATCGTCGCCCGTCTGGTCGCCTGCTCCCGACGATCACGTCTTCGGGCCGGTCACGCCGTCGGGTCGGTCACCGGTCCCCGGTGGTGGTGCCGTCCTCGGCGCGGATGTCGGACGTCATCCAACCCGAGCGCTTCGCCGACTGCTTCACCCAACGGGCGAGCTGGTCCTCGTCGAGGTCGTCCTCGTGGATGTCGATCCAGCGCGCGTCGTCCCGGGTGCCTCCCGGCGGAGCCGGGCGCAGTGACGCGCCGGCGAAGAACGACACCTTGACGTACCTCGTGAACGCGTGGACGTTGACGAGCCAGCCCTGGCCGGGGATGCCGTAGAACGGGGAGTTCCACTTCACGGCCTTGCGCGCGCCGGGGAGGTTTGCGTCGACGATCGTGTCGATGCGGCGTCCGACCTCGCGCTTCCACCCGGGCAGCGCCTCGATGTAGGCCTGCACGGGCTCGTTGCCGTAGCCCATCGGGATCTGCGGGTTGCCGCCCGACAGGAGCGACGGCTTCGTAGTCTTCGCGGGCGCCTTGCGCTTGGCAGCGCTGGCGCTGCCGGTCTTGCGTGGCGCGGCCTTCCTCGTGCTCGGCGTGGACTGGGCCGCGGCGGGCTTGCGCCTCGCCGACTCGTTCCGGTTCGCGGCGGCGCGAACGAGCGCCTTGAAGGCCCGCTCGTCGAGCGGGTCGCCCTCGTGGATGTCGATGGCGCGCCGGACGTTGCCGTCGAGGCTCGCGTTGAACAGGCGGGCGGGATCGTCGAGCGATGCGCCCTTGGCGAAGGTGAGCTTCACGGAGTGCTTGTAGGTCTCCCCGGTGCAGATGATCCCGTCGTGGGACCACACCGGGACGCCGCGCCACTTCCACTCCTCGACCACTCCCGGGACGGCCTGCTTCACGAGGCGGCGAACCCGGGCGAGCACCTTGCCCTGCCATGCCGGGAGCTCTTCGATCCGCGCGTCGATGAGCGCGCTGGCAGGCCTGGTCTCGGCCGGGGTGGACACGCGCGCATCATCTCCGGGTCGCGCACGCGAGCGCAAGCGTCGCGGTGCGCACCCGATGGGTGGGAAACCGCTTGCCGCATGATTGGCGCGCTCGTAGCCTCGCGACCGGCGCGAGCAGGGGGGGTACGGTGGCCGAGGCAGAGATGCAGGCCCGCGGATCGGTCGACACGGTCCGAGAGGCAGTTCTCGGGTTCGCGCAGGAGCAGGGCTGGGGCGTGGAGCCGAGCGACGGCCCGGATGCGCTCGCGTTCCGCATGTCGGCCTCGCTGTTCTCGTGGGGTCAGCGGATCACGGTGACGCTCACGCCGGCGGGCGAGCACACCGCGGTTGCCGTGCGGACGAAGGTGGTGGGCCAGCTCTTCGACTGGGGGCAGGGCAAGCGCATCGTCGCGGCGCTGTCCACCGCACTCGGAGCCGCGCCCACGTCCACCTGACGACCGGCGCGTCGCCCGGCGGGACCGTCGTCCACGAGCGGGTCAGATGCCGTAGCCGCCGTCGACGCCGATCACCTGTCCGGTGATGCCGGCGCCCCCATCGCCCGCGAGCAGCACGATCATCGGGGTGAGCTCCTCGGGCTCGAGGATCCGGCGCTGCGCACTGCTCGCGCGCGCCGCGGCCTGGGCCTCGTCGAGCGTGACGCCCTGGCGTGCCGCGACCGATTCCCAGTCCACCATCGAGGTGTTGGTCCAGCCGGGGCACACGCAGTTGACGGTGATCCCGAACCGCGCCGCGGCCTCGGCGAGCTGGCGGGTCAAGCCGACGAGCCCGTGCTTGGCGGCCGTGTACGCCGGTCGTCCGCCGGGGGTGCTCGACCGTGAGGCACCCGACCCGATGTTGACCACCCGACCCCAGCCCTGAGCCCGCATGTGGGGGAGCGCCTCGCGCGTCGTCCACCACGCACTCGTGAGGCTCAGCGTGAGCGTGCGCTCGAACGCGTCGTCGCTCCCGGTGAACGGGTCGTGGTCACGGCCGACGGTGCCCCCCACGTTGTTCACGAGCACGTCGACCCGGCCGTACGCGGCCACCGCGGCCCGCACGGGCTCGCGCGCGCCGTCGCGGTCGAGCGCGTCGGCGACGACGGCGAGCGCCCGCCCGCCGGCAGCCTCGATGCCGTCCACGACGGCGTCGAGGTCGGACGCGGTGCGCGACGACACCACCACGGTGCACCCGTCGGCCGCCAGCGCCCTTGCGGTCGCGCGCCCGATCCCGCGCCCGCCGCCGGTCACGACGGCAACGCGCGCGCCGGTCACGAGATGACCAGGTCGTCCCAGTCCACGTTGGCGCACATCCGGTGGTACTCGGGGCCGTACCAGGGCGCGTTCACCTGCATCCGGTTGAACTCGTGGTTGATGTAGTAGTTCTGGTCGCGGCCGCCGGCGTCCTGCATCAGGAGCAGCGTCGCGGCTTCGGCGTCGAGCGCTTCGTTGTAGCGCACGAATGCGTCCTCCTTCACCTCGACGCGCGACTTCCCCTCCTCGAGCAGCCGCACGATGCACTGCGCCGCGTACGACGACCACAGCACGTACCACACCGGCAGACCGGTGCCGCCCGAGAGCGGCTGGGAGTTCGGACCGTAGAGCATGAACATGTTCGGGAAGTGCGGCATCATCATGCTGATGTAGGCGCGGGGTCCGTCCTTCGACCAGAAGTCGTGCACGCTCAGGCCACCGGTGCCGATGTAGTCGGCCGGCCAGAGGTACTTCGTCACCTCGAACCCGGTGGCGGTGGCGATGACGTCCACGGAGTACAGCGAGCCGTCGGCCGTCTCGATGCCCTTCGGCGTGAGCCGCGCGATGGGATCGGTGACGAGCTCGACGTTGTCGCGGGTGAGCGCGCGGTACCAGCCGTTGTCGACGACCGGGCGACGCGAGAACGGGGCGTAGTCGGGGATCAGCTTGTCGATGAGGTCCTGGCGGCCACCCGTCTGCGCGTGGATGTAGGCGGTGAGGTCGGTCCGCAGCTGGTCGTTCATCGGGTTCCACGTGCCGCCCTGGGCCACCCACTCCTCGTCGGGGACGATGAAACCGTGGGTGCCGAACAACCCGGCGATGGCCATGTAGCGCCACCAGTTCCAGTAGCCGGGGAAGTTGTCGAGCAGCCAGGCGACCTCGGGCTCCATCGGGGCGCGGTACTTGTCGCGGGGGCTGATCCACTGGGGTGTGCGCTGGAACACGAACACCTGCTCCGCGTCCTCGGCGATCGGCTCGAGCAGCTGCACGCCGGTGCTGCCGTTGCCGATGATCGCGACGCGCTTGCCCGTGGCGTCCCAGTCGGCGGGCCAGCGGGCCGGGTGCAGGATGTCGCCCTCGAACGAGTCCCGCCCCTCGAACTGCGGGAACAGCGGGTTGGTGAACGTGCCCATCGCGTTCACGACGACGTTGGCCTCGATGGTCTGCACGCCGTCGGGGGTCTGCGCTTCGAGCACCCACACGTTGCGGGCCTCGTCGAACGTCGCCCGCTGGAGCTCGTGCTCGAAGCGCGTGTTCGCGTACACGCCGTACTTCTTCGACACCATCTCGAGGTACTCGCGCACCTCCTTGCCGCGCCCGAAGTACTCGCTCCAGCGGTACTCCTTCTCGAACGCGAACTCGTAGGTGATCGAGATCGTGTCGACCCGGATGTCGGGATAGCGGTTCACGCTCCAGGTGCCCCCGGGCTCCGGGCGCCGCTCGAGCACGACGTAGGGGAGTCCGAGCAGCTCGCACTGCACGCCCATGGCCAGACCGCTGAAGCCGCTGCCGATGATCGCCACCCGGAAGCCGTCGGGGATCTCGGGCTTCGGGCCGCTCCACTCGGTCATCAGCGGGAACGGCTTGAAGGCGGGGAGCTCACGGCGCGCCTCGAACTCGAGGTCGCCCATCTCCTCCTTGGTGGCGAGGTTCATCAGGCGGCGCAGCTCGTCTTCCGGGGGCTCGTCGGGCATCCCGGGACCGGCGTTGGTCTCGAGCCACGCCGCCGCCCGGCTGATCAGCAGCTCGCGCTGCTCGTCGTCGAGCTGCAGGGTCATGGGCAGCGCGGCGATCTCCGGGTCGTGGGTGTGCTGGTAGAGCGTGACCCGCACCGCGTTGAGGTCGGCGAGCTCCACGGCCCGCCGGATGAAGGCTGCGTCGACCGCACCCCCCGTGACGTTCCCCGCTCCGGTCTCCGTCGTCATCACCGACCCCCTCGGGCTCTCACGATCGATACAGCCTGACACCGTGCGCCCTCCGAGGCACATCGGGCGCCCCACCCACACCCGACGTGCGTCCCACCGCCGCGTCTACGTGCTCGGGGGACGCAGCTCGGTTCCCGGTGGGGGCTGGAGCCCCGCAGCACGCCGGACCCGTGGCCGGTCAGGCGGTGGTGTGGGTGGCGGGGGCGTCGAGGACGGCCTGCCCGGCCACCAGCGCGTCGATCTCGTCGTCGGTGTAGCCGTGCTCCGCCAGGATCTCCCGGGTGTGCTCGCCGCACAGGCACGGGCCCCGCTGGATCACCCCCGGGGTCTCGGAGAGGTCGACGAGCAGGCCGGGGTCCTCGAAGCGGCCGACCCCCTCGACCCACGTCTCGCTGACCAGCCCGGACGCGCGGGCGTACGGGTCGTCGAACAGGGTCCGGCAGCGCTCCTCGTCGACGATCTCCGCCGGGACCCCGGCCGCGTCGAGGGTCGCCCACCACGCGCTCGCCGGACGGGTCGCGAAGGCGGCTTCGAGCGCGTCCTCCGCCGCGGCCGGGGCGCCGGTGAGCGTCCTCGACAAGGTGGCGAAGGTGTCGTCGTCGAGGGCTGCGACGAACACCCAGCGGTCGTCAGCGGCGCGGAACATGCGGTAGCCCGGCGCGAGCCCGGTCTGGTTCGCGTCGACGGACCCCCAGTCGGCCGGCCGCCCGGCGGCGTCGATCCATGCGTACGACGTGTGGAGCAACCCCGCGTTCACGATCGAGGTCCCCACGGCTTGGGCCTCGCCGGTGCGGTCGCGGTGGTAGAGCGCGGCCGTGATCGCGATCGCGGCGAGCAGTGCGTTGCCCGTGTCCCCCATGTTGGAGCGACTCCACAGGGGCGGGTTGCCCGCGTCCATCGCGCCGTCCACCCACTCGGTGCCCGTGAGTGCGGCTGCGGTCTGGTCGGTGCCGGGGAGGTCGGAGCGCGGGCCCCGCTCGAAGCCCCGCGTGTTGCAGAACACCAGGCGTGGGTACTTCGCGTGCAGCGTCTCGAAGTCGAGGCCGAGGCGCGCGGCGGCTCCCGGGCGCCAGTTCACGGTGAGCACGTCGGCCTGCGCGACGAGTCGCTCGAGGGCGGCGCGACCCTCGGGGTGCTTGAGGTTCAGCGCGATGCTGCGCTTGCCACGGTTGGTGCCCAGGCCCATGTGCGTGCCGGCCCAGAACCCGTCGTGCATCGCCATGACCTTGATGACGTCGGCGCCGAGGTCGGCGAGCATGCGACCGGTGAACGGCCCGGCGACCCCGAGCCCCAGGTCGAGCACCCGCACGCCCTGCAACGGGGACCCGAGCACCCCGTGCGCCTCGGGGACCCCACCCGCGGTCGGAGCACGCGTCCCGGCCACGCCGGCGGCCGCGCGCCCTTCCGCCAGCACGTCGGCGGTGTGGGCCCCGGCGGGGGCCGTGGGCCCGCCGACCGCGCCGGGTGTGGCGGAGAACTCGAGCAGCGTGCCCGCGTGGCGGATCCGGCCCACCTCCGGGTCGTCGACCTCCACCACGCAGCCGTCGGCGAGGAACGCCGGGTCGGCGAGGGCCTCGGCCGGGGAGCGGACCGGAGCCATCCCGATGCCCGCGGCCTCGGCCGCCTCGACCCAGTCGGCGGCCGGGAACTTCGCGAACGCCTCGACGAGCAGGGGGTGCAGCACGGTGCCGGTGACCATGCCCTCGGGGTCCATGCCGATGCGATCGGGGTCGTCGCGGTACTCGGTGTCGAGGCGCGCCTCCTGGGGTCGGTCGGCCTCGGCCGCGGCGAGCACCCACTTCGGCCGCACCGTCCAGTGGTGCACCCAACGGCCGTCGGCGCACTCGTAGAGGCCCTCGATCGAGCGCGCGTCGATCGGCCACATCCAGTAGAGCGGAGCGTCGGGGTGCTCG
>BTUT01000001.1:0-26829 GCA_045862935.1 Acidimicrobiia bacterium | reverse complement strand
CATGTGTGGCTGGACGTCACCTGGTCGGGCCGCGACGCACGCGTCGACGATCACGCCGCGGCGCGCCGGTACACCTCTTCTGCGATGAGGGTGGTGAAGACGCCGCGGAACTCGTCGTCGTCGAGGATGCGCTTCAGGATGCCGTCGTTGTCGTCGTGGCGGCGCAGGATCGTGGCCAGCAGCTCACGATCGAAGACGAGCCGGAAGTTGTCGTAGGTGTTGTTGCGGGCCTGCGCCGCGATCTCGGGATCCGCGGTGCACGTCTCGACGTACTGGTCGAAGAGCAGCTGGTCGGCCTCGGTGAACTCGGTACCGAACCGCTCGTTGAGCGCCGCGACGATCACCGACAGCGGCTCGGCGTCGGGATCGTGCTGGCGGCCCCGCCCCGAGAACACGGCGCGCACCTCGCCGTCGCCCGGGCGGGACACAGGGCGCCGGAGGGACGTGGGCGCGGCCGTCGGGGGTCGGACGCGGCCCTCAGCTCCGGCCCGGAGAAGATTCTTCGAGTTCTCCTGCCGGAGAGGCCGTAGGCGTCACACCCCTGGAGGAGGATCGACACATGGGCGAACACCAGTTCGATTCCGACCCCGACGCTCTCCTCGACTACCAGGCGATGGTCGACGACGCCCGCACCCACACCACCGAGTGGCTCGCAGCCGCCCGCGACCAGGCGGTGCGCGAGCAACGCCGGTGGCGGCTGCGCGAGCTCGCGTGGACCCGGGTGCTCGACGAACGCGGCAAGGTCGATGACTCCCTGGCCGGGCGGGACGGCACCCGCCTGCGGGACGTGCAGCGCAGACGCAGGACCGCCCGCAACCTCGAGCACCAACCCCACCTGGCCGACGCGGCCGCCGAGGGCAGGCTCTCCGATGAGCAGCTCGACGTGTGCAGCGACCTCGCCGGTGGCGATCCCGACGCCGATCGGCGTTGGGCGACAGAAGGCCCGGGCTGGTCGCCCGAGGACCTCGCCGACCAGCTGCGCAAGCGCCGCAAGCCCACCCCCCAAGACGGTGCCGACCGCCGCGCCGCCCGCGAGCTGCGGTTCTGGTGGCGACGCGACGCCGGGATGCTCGACGGCCGGTTCTCGCTCCCCGACATCGACGGTGCACTCTTCGAATCGGTCCTCAACCAGATGATCGACAGGATGCGCCCCACCAAGGGCCAACCCTGGCAGACCCGTCCCCGCCGCGGCGCCGACGCGCTCGTCGAGCTGTGCCGCAACTACGCGCACGTCGAGGCGCCTGCGACACCCACACCGCACTTCGTCGTGCAGATCCCCCCGGAAGGCCCGGCGACGATCGCCGGGATCCCCCTGCCCGACGAGATGGTCGAATCCCTCCGGGCGCAGGCCCGCATCGAGCCGGTCCTCCTCGACCACCACGGCCAGGAGATCGCCCGGGGACGGGCCCGCTCCACCGTGTCGCCCAAGATCCAACGCGCCGTGCGCCTCCGCGACGGCAAGTGCCGCTGGCCGGGCTGCGACCGCCGCACCGGCCTCCAGGTCCATCACCTCTGGCCCGCCTCCTGGGGCGGCGGTGACCAGCAAGCCAACCTCGCCTGCGTCTGCACCGGCGGGAGCACCGATCACCACGCCCAGCTCGTCCCCCACGGCCCGATGGTCCTGCTCGGCTACCCCCACCGCCCCGACGGCCTCACGCTCATCCACCGCGACGACCTCGCCGCCCTCGCCGAGCTCGCCGCCGCACAACCACGACAAGGCACCGAAGCCCGCGCCGGACCCGAAGCCGCGTGACCCCGGCGCCACCGCGGCACGCGCACCCCGACGACGAACTCCCCCACCGAACTTCCCCACCGCTCCTTGACATCACCCCACACGAACGTCGACCGCACTCCGGACCACGAGGGCACCACGACCGCGGACGCTCATCTACGGTTCTGGTCGTGAGTGACCGCGGCGTGGTGGTCGGCTTCGACCTCGACATGACGCTGATCGACTCACGGCCGGGGATCCTCGACACCCTCGCCGCCCTCGCCGACGAGTGCGACGGCCGCGGCGACTGCGGCCTCGGAGATGCCGGCGGCGGCCTCGGAGACAGCGGAGACGGCGGCGGCGGCGACCGCAGCCTCGGAGACAGCGGAGACAGCGGAGACGGCGACCGCAGCCTCGGAGACAGCGGAGACGGCGACCGCAGCCTCGGAGACAGCGGAGACGGCGACCGCGGCGACCGCAGCCTCGGAGGCAGCGGAGACGGCGGCGGCGAGGATGGGCACGAGGGCGTCGGGGCGATCCTGCGGGATCCGGGGCTCCTCGATGCGTTGCTCCGGCGCAACCTCGACCTCGAGTTCGCCGACCGGCTCCCTGCGGATCGGGCCCAGCCCCTCGCCGACCGCTTCCGCGAGCTCTACGTGGAGCACGGCGTACCCGGATCGTTCCTGCTCCCCGGGGCGCTCGACGCGATCGGGGCGATCCGCTCCGGTGGCGGGCGAGCGATCGTGGTCACCGCCAAGTACGAGCCGAACGCGTGGCGCTGCCTGCGCCACGTCGGGATCGAGGTCGACGCGGTGTACGGGTGGCGGCTCGGGCCCGCCAAGGCCGACGCTCTCACCGCCGAAGGCGCGACCGTCTACGTGGGCGACACGCCGCGCGACGTCGAGGCGGCGCGACTGGCAGGGGCCACCGCTGTCGCCGTGGCCACCGGGCCGCACCCCGCCGACGAGCTGCGGGACGCCGGCTCCGACGTCGTGCTCAGCTCGTTGGTCGGGTTCCCGGCCTGGTGGGCGGCGCACCGGGGCCGCTGCTGACGGCACGTCGCGAGGAGCGTCGGCGCTGCCGATCACCGCCCGCCGCGCCGTTCGGGCGGCGGCTCTCGCCCGCGCCACCTTCGCCCCCACCACCTTCGCCCCCACCACCGGCGCCCCCACCACCGGCGCCCCCACCACCTTCGCCCCCACCACCTTCGCCGCGCCGGCGCCCGGGCCCGCCGGAGCGACCGCGCCGGGGGCGCCGGCGGGGCCAGACGACGACCACCATCGCCGCGACGAGCGCGAGACCGGCGGCCACGACGAGCACGAGCCGCCGAGTGTCCTTGATCGTGGCGCTCGACGACAGGGCGGCGCGCTGGCCGGGATCGGGCTCCACGGTGGTCTTCCCGGGTCCGGGCAGGTCGACCACCAGCCGGACGGTGAGCGCGTCGCGCAGCTGGCCGAGGAGCTGCTGGTCGACGGCTGCGGGGTCCACGCCCTGGGCACGGAGGCGGGCGCCGAGCTCGGTGTCCGCGAGGATGCCCGTGCCGATCGCGCCCAGGTCGACCTGCGCGTCGGCGCGGAACTCCGTCGCGAAGAACGACCGCTCGCGCGAGAACGCCACCTCGCGCAGCGGCCCGTCGGAGCCGTTGAGCTCACGCAGGATCCCCGGGACCTCGTCGACGCTCGTGAAGGGCTTCGAGAGCGTGATCGAAGCCGACCCGTCCTCCCCGCGCTCCCAGGGTCCGACCGTCCAGCCCGCGGCGGGCAGGTCGGCGAGGCGCACCCGGTCCTCGAGCTTGCCGCCGCCCACCTCGGCGTTCTGCACGGCTTCGGCGTCGGCGACCACGTCGACGCGGACCGTCCCCGACCCGTCTTCGCGGACCTTCACCGTCACCGTCGCGTCGACGGCGCACGCGCTGCACAGGAGCGCGAGCGCGACGACCCCCGCGAAGAGCCGTCGGGTCATGGCCGTGGTGCGCGGAGGGTTGCGACGCTCTCGGGCGACGGACTCAGCCCTCCGAACCGCTCCCCGCCATCTCGACCGGCGGCGGCTCGATGCCCTCGATCGCGCGGAACACGAACTCCTCGCCCTCGGTGTCGACCAGCACGGTCTCGCCGGCGCGGAACTCCTTCCAGAGGATCTTCTCGGAGAGGGCGTCCTCGATGTGGCGCTGGATCGCGCGCCGCAGTGGCCGCGCGCCGAGCGTGGGGTCGTAGCCCTTCTTCGCGAGCAGGAGCTTCGCCTCGGGGGTGAGCTCGAGCCCGAGGCCCTGGCTCTCGAGCTGGGCCTGGACCCGCTTGATCATGAGGTCGACGATCTCCGTGACCTCCTGCTGGGTCAGCTCGGCGAAGACGATGACCTCGTCGATCCGGTTCAGGAACTCGGGCCGGAAGTGGCGCTTGAGCTCCTCGGTGACCTTGGCCTTCATCTTCTCGTAGGTGACCGCGTCGTCGGCCGGACCGAAGCCGATCGACGCCTTGCGCAGGTCGGCCGTGCCCAGGTTGGACGTCATGATGATCACGGTGTTCTTGAAGTCGACCGTGCGGCCCTGCGCGTCGGTGAGGCGCCCGTCCTCGAGGATCTGCAGGAGCGTGTTGAACACGTCGGGGTGGGCCTTCTCGATCTCGTCGAAGAGCACCACCGAGAACGGCTTGCGGCGCACCGCCTCGGTGAGCTGGCCGCCCTCGTCGTAGCCGACGTAGCCGGGGGGCGATCCCACCAGGCGCGAGACGGTGTGCTTCTCCATGTACTCGCTCATGTCGAGCTGGATGAGCGCGTGCTCGTCGCCGAAGAGGAACTCCGCGAGCGTCTTGGCGGTCTCGGTCTTCCCGACGCCGGACGGGCCGAGGAAGATGAACGACCCCGAGGGACGCTTCGGGTCCTTCAGGCCGGCGCGGGTGCGCCGGATGGCCTGGGACACGGCCTTGATCGCGTCGTGCTGGCCGACGACCCGCTTGTGCAGCTCGTCCTCCATGCGCAGGAGCTTGGCGGTCTCCTCCTCGGTGAGCTTGTAGACCGGGATGCCCGTCCAGAGCGCGAGCACCTCGGCGATCGACTCCTCGGTGACCTCGTTGAAGAGGTCGACGCCTTCGGCCTGGAACTCGGCCTCCTTCGCCGAGCGCTGCTCGAGCAGCTCCTTCTCGCGGTCACGCAGCGACGCGGCCCGCTCGAACTGCTGGGCCTCGATCGCCTCCTCCTTCTCCTTGCGGACGGTGGCGATCTCGTCCTCGAGCTCCTTGTAGTCGGGCGGCGCCTGCATGCGCCGGATCCGCAGCCGCGAGCCCGCCTCGTCGATGAGGTCGATGGCCTTGTCGGGGAGGTGGCGGTCGGAGATGTAGCGGTCGGCCATGTTCGCCGCGGCCACGATCGCCTGGTCGGTGATCGTCACGCGGTGGTGCGCCTCGTAGCGGTCGCGCAGGCCCTTGAGGATCTCGATGGTGTGGGGCACCGTCGGCTCCTCGACCTTGATCGGCTGGAACCGCCGCTCGAGCGCGGCGTCCTTCTCGAGGTGCTTGCGGTACTCGTCGAGCGTGGTGGCCCCGATGGTCTGGAGCTCACCGCGGGCGAGCATCGGCTTGAGGATGCTCGCGGCGTCGATCGCGCCCTCGGCCGCACCCGCGCCAACGAGCGTGTGCAGCTCGTCGATGAAGAGGATCACGTCGCCCCGGGTGCGGATCTCCTTGAGCACCTTCTTGAGGCGCTCCTCGAAGTCACCGCGGTAGCGCGACCCGGCCACGAGCGCGCCCAGGTCGAGCGTGTAGAGCTGCTTGCCCTTGATCGTCTCGGGCACGTTGCCGGTGACGATGTCGGTCGCGAGACCCTCGACGATCGCGGTCTTGCCCACGCCCGGCTCGCCGATGAGCACCGGGTTGTTCTTCGTGCGGCGCGACAGCACCTGCATGACGCGCTCGATCTCCTTCTCGCGCCCGATCACCGGGTCGAGCTTCTTGTCGCGCGCGAGCTGGGTGAGGTTGCGGCCGAACTGGTCGAGCACGAGCGAGCCGCTCGGCTGCTGCTCACCCGACGCGCCGCCCGGCGCGCCGCCCTGGCCCTCCTTCTGACCGGCGTAGCCGGAGAGGAGCTGGATGACCTGCTGGCGGACGCGCGACAGGTCGGCGCCCAGCTTCACGAGCACCTGCGCGGCGACGCCCTCACCTTCGCGGATCAGCCCGAGCAGGATGTGCTCGGTGCCGATGTAGTTGTGACCGAGCTGGAGCGCCTCCCGCAGCGAGAGCTCGAGGACCTTCTTCGCGCGCGGGGTGAACGGGATGTGGCCCGACGGTGCCTGCCCGCCCTGGCCGATGATCTCCTCGACCTGCGCGCGCACTGCTTCCAGCGAGATGCCGAGCGACTCGAGCGCCTTCGCGGCGACGCCCTCGCCCTCGTGGATCAGCCCGAGCAGGATGTGCTCGGTGCCGATGTAGTTGTGGTTGAGCAGGCGTGCTTCCTCCTGCGCGAGGACGACCACTCGGCGGGCTCGATCGGTAAAGCGCTCGAACACCCCACCGCCTCTCTCTCGGGTTCTCTCGGGGGTCTCGGGGACGATCACGGACGATTGCCGTGGCCGACCGCTGCCACGCCAGTCTACCCGCCGCCCTGACCGCCTCATCCGGCACTCGCGCCGGCACTCACGGTGGCGGGCGGTTTTGGTCGCCGGCCATCGCGGTGCGTACCGTGGGCCCGTGCTCGGGCCGTCCGCCGTCGACCTCGCGCCGCTGCGCCCGGACCTCGAGCGCGTCGAGGCCGAGCTGCGCGAGGCTCTCGACCACGAGGACCGGTTCCTCGGCGAAGTCGCGGCACACCTGGTCGCGGCCGGGGGCAAGCGGCTCCGGCCCACACTCACCCTCTGCGCGGCCTACGCCGCGCAGAGCGCGCGACCGGCCTCGCCGGAGGCGGTGACCGGCGGAGTGGCCTGCGAGCTCGTCCACCTCGGGAGCCTCTACCACGACGACGTGATCGACGAAGCGGAGACCCGGCGGGGCGTTCCGTCGGTCAACGCGCGTTGGAGCAACATCGTGGCCATCCTCGCCGGCGACTACCTGCTCGCCCGCGCGTCGGGTCTCGCCGCGTCGCTCGGGGCCGACGTCGCCGGGCTGCTCGCCGCGACCATCGGCGAGCTGTGCCGGGGCCAGGTGCTCGAGCTCCAGCACCTCTTCGACCCGGGCCGCAGCGAGGAGTCCTACACGTCGGCCATCGAGGGGAAGACGGCCGCGCTGTTCGCCACGTCCTGTCGCATCGGCGGCATGGTGAGCGGAGTCGACGAGCCGACGCTCGACGCGCTCACCCGGTTCGGGCACCACCTCGGCATGGGCTTCCAGGTGATCGACGACGTGCTCGACCTCACCTCGACCGACGAGGCGCTCGGCAAGCCCGCCGGCCAGGACCTGCTCGAGGGCATCTACACGTTGCCCGTGATCTTCTCGCTCGGCGAGAGCGCCGAGCTGCGCCGGCTCCTCGGCGCGCCGCTCGACGCCGACCATCTCGCGCGCGCGAGGGAGATCGTGACGGAGAGCGGGTCGATCGGCGCGTCGCTCGCCGTCGCCCGCGACCACGCCACCAAGGCGTGCGAGGCGCTGTCGGGCGCCGACGGTCTCGACCCGGACGTCACGGCGACCCTCGGGCGCCTCGTCGAAGGTCTCGTGACGCGCGACCGGTAGCGAGCCGCCCGGCTCCGTCCGTTCGACGGTGGAGTCGACCCCGACGTTGCACCACCCTCCGCTCGATGGTGGAGCCGCCTCAGGTGCCGACGGGGGAACGCGCGTCGACGTCGCGCAGGAACTCGAGCACGGCGTGGTTGAACGCGTTCGGCTGCTCGACCATCAGCCCGTGGGCGGCACCGCGCAGCTCGCGCAGGCGCGCGCCGGGGATCATCTCGGCGAGCTCCTCGGCGTCGCCGAACGGCGTCAGCATGTCCTGTGACCCGGTGATCACCAGCGTCGGCGCGCGCACGCCGCCGAGCTCGAACCGCAGGTCGTCGGGCATCGCGAGGATGGCGTCGACCTGTGCAGCGAAGTGCTCGGGGTCGCCCTGGAGGACGAGGCGACCGAGCAGGTTGATCCACGGACCGAACCGGCGGTGGAAGCGCGGGCCCACCAGCCAGCGCATGCCCTCACCGGCCATGGCCGCCATCCCCTTGGCCCGGACGCTCGCGGCCCACTCGGCCAGGAGCTCGCGGCGCCACTCGTGGTGACGGCACGCCGTGCACGCGAGCACCAGGCCCCGTACCCGCTCGCCGTGGCGGACCGCGACGATCTGCGCGATCGCGCCGCCCATCGAGGCGCCCATCACGTGCGCGGTCGGGACGTCCTCGGCGTCGAGCACCGACACCGCGTCGCGGGCCATCTGCTCGAGGTCGAACGGATGCGGAGCGTTCGTGGACGCGCCCACGCCGCGGTTGTCGACGGCGAGGCACCGGTACTTGCGGCCGAGGGCGATCCGCTGGAGGGCCCAGCCCCGCGAGTCGGTGCCCAAGCCCTGGATCAGCAGCAACGGGATGCCGTCGCGCGGGCCGTAGGCGTCGTAGCCGATCAGCACGCCGTCGGTGCCGGTGACGTACCTCACGCCCCGCTCCCCACGTCGCGCCTCCCCACGTCGCGGCGCCCCACGTCGCGGCGCTCCACGTCGCGGCCTCCCAGGTCGCGGCCTCCCAGGTCGCGGCTCCCCAGGCCCGCGGCACCGTCGCCGCTCAGGGGGTCGCCGGGGGTCCGCGCGTCGCACAGCAGATCGGAGATCGACGAGCGCACGGCCTCCGAGAGCTCCGCCGCGGCGAGCGGGTCGCCCGCCTCGGCTCCCTCGGCGGGGGTGAGCGCCTCACCGACCCACACCGACCAGCCCCGCAGCGGGACGCCCGCCGGCCCGTGAGGCAGGATCGCGACCGGCAGGAGCGGGAACCCCAGGGTTGCCGCGATCAGCGCCCGCGGCGCCTCCCCCGTCCCGATCGCCGACCACGACCGCGCCAGGGGCGCGGCCGCGAGGTGCCCCGCGCGCAGCACGGCGGCGACGTCACCGGCGCGCCGGCTGATCCCGCCCAGCTTGTGGGCGAGCATGCCCACCAGCGGCGGGTTCGCCAAGCCGGCGATCCGCAGGCGCCGGCCCGTCTCGCGTTGCACGGCGCCCGCGAGCACGAGCGGCTCCACCAGGCCCAGGCCGCGGTTGGCGATGAGCAGCGCGGGCCCCGAGTGGGGCAGGCGTGCCCCGTCGTGGACCCGCACCGGCACCCGCCCCGCGACCGGGACGAGCAGGAGGTCCTGGAGGTGCGGGTCCCCGCCGAACTCGTCGACCGCGTAGCGGCCGTCCCAGCGCCGCCGGGCGGCATCGAGGAGACCGTCGCGCTCGAGCACCCGGTCGGCGTCGATGCCGTAGTTCGGGACGGGCGCAGGGCTCACGACCAGCCCGTCGCGGGTGGTCGCGCACGCGCCCACACCCCCGCTCGTGCGCGTACCTGCGCCTGCGCCGCCGACCGCGTGCGCGCCTGCGCCGCCGACCGCGTGCGCGCCTGCGCCGCCGACCGCGTCGTCGCGCCCGCCGCCCACGTCAGCCGGACCCTTCCAGCGCGGTGAGCACCGGCCGGGCGGGCAGCGCGGTGACGCTGGCCCAGGCGTAGAGGTCGGTGACGACGTCCTGGGTCGGGATGAGGTCGGGGAGGTCGAGCTCCGACACGGCCCGCCCCCCGTCGGCCACGCACCCCAACCGGATCAGCTCGAGCACGTGGGGTGGCACGGGCGAGCCGGCGACCTCGGCGACCCGGGTCGCGACGATCCATCCCGGCCCGACGAAGGGCACGGGGATCCTCCCGCCGAGCCGGACCGCCTGCCACGGGCTCGCGGCCCCGGGACCCACCACGTTGAACGCACCCTCGGCCCGACGCACCAACGCCGCGACCATCGCCCGGGCGGCGTCGTCGGTGTGCAGCAACTGGAACGGCGGGTCGGCGAACGCGGGGACCGGCACCGCGGGCAGCCGCAGCAGTCGCCCGATCGGGCTCGGCGCCCGCGAGCCCGACACCGGTGCCAGCCGCAGCGCCGCGACCGGGATGCCGTGGCGGCGCGAGAGCCCGGCGGCGTGCGCCTCGACGTCGAGGCAGATCCGGCCGTAGGGGGTCGTGGGGCCGAGCGGGGCGTGCTCGTCGGGGACCTCGGGGCGGCCTCCGCCCCGGCCGTAGACCTCGAGCCCGCTGCGCACCACGACCCGGTCGAGCGCGCCCGCCCGCACGGCCGCGCCGAGTGCGTTCACGGTGCACTCCTCCGAGGCCTCGGCCGAGGCCCGCACGCCCATGCGGGCCGCCGGCTCGTAGACGCCGAAGTGGGCCACGGCCGTCGGCGCGAACTCCCGCACGAACCCGATCAGACGGTCGCGGTCGCGCGGGTCGATGCGCTTGAAGACCGCGCGGACGAGGCGGCGACGGGGTGGTACGAAGTCGAACCCGGCGACGGCCTCGACCTCGGGTCGCGCTTCGAGCAGCTGGGCCACGCGGGTTCCCAGGTGCCCGCCCATGCCGGTGACCAGCACTCGCATCGGGTGATCAGGCTACGCGGCCCCCGCTCACGGGCCGGGGTCAGCGACCTCGGGTCGCAGGTGAGGGAACAGGATCACCTCGCGGATCGACGACACGCCGGCCACGATCATCACGAGGCGGTCGACCCCGATCCCCAGGCCGCCACACGGCGGGAGGCCGTACTCGAGGGCGCGCACGTAGTCGTCGTCGACGCCGTGGGCCTCCTCGTCCCCGGCGGCGGCCAGCTCGGCCTGGGCGACGAACCGCTCGAGCTGATCGACGGGATCGTTCAGCTCGCTGAACGCGTTCGCCAGCTCCCGACCGAGCACCACCGCCTCGAACCGCTCCACGAGCGCGGGGTCGGCGCGGTGCGCCCGGGCGAGGGGCGAGACCTCGCGCGGGTAGTCGAGCACGAAGACCGGGCCGGTGAGGTTGGGCTCCACGGTCTTCTCGTAGAGCTCGAGCACGAGCTTGCCGGGACCCCAACCCGGCTCGCGGGCCACCCCGGCGCGATCGCACGCCGCTTCGAGCTCGGCGAGCGCCATCGCCGGATGCACCCGCTCCCCCGCGTGCTCGGCGATGAGCTCGAGCATCGTGCGCCGCGGCCACGGGGGAGCGAGGTCGAGCGCCACGCCGTCGACCTCCACGACGGTCCCCCCGGTGGCCGCCCGCGCGCACTCGGCGACCAGCTCCTCGGTGAGCGTCATCATGTCGGTGTAGTCGGCGTACGCCTCGTAGCACTCGAGCATCGTGAACTCGGGGTTGTGGCGCGTCGACAGCCCCTCGTTGCGGAACACCCGACCGATCTCGAAGACGCGCTCCATGCCCCCGACGAGCAGGCGCTTGAGGTGCAGCTCGAGGGCGATGCGCAGCGTCAACGGCATGTCGAGCGCGTGGTGGTGCGTCTCGAAGGGGCGCGCGGCCGCGCCCCCGGCCTGCACGTGCAACACCGGGGTCTCGACCTCCACGTACCCCCGCTCGGCGAGGAAGCGCCGCATGGTCGCGATCACCGAGAACCGGATCGCGAAGATCCGCCGGGCTTCGTCGTTCGCGATGAGATCCACGTAGCGCTGCCGGAAGCGGGTGTCGACGTCGGCCAGCCCGTGCCACTTGTCGGGCAGCGCGCGCACCGCCTTCGCGAGGAGCGTCCAGTCGGCGACCTTCACCGACAGCTCGCCGCGCCGGGTCTTCATGACCGCTCCCTCGGCGCCCACCCAGTCGCCGAGGTCGAGGTCGTCGAAGGCGGCGTGGCGCTCGTCGCCGATCTCGCCCCGCGACACGAACAGCTGGATCGTCCCCGACCCGTCGCGCACCGTGGCGAACGTGAGCTTGCCCTGACGGCGCAGCAGCACGATGCGCCCGGCGACGCGCACGACGTCGCCGACCTCCATCCCCGCCTCGAGATGGCCCCAGTGCTCGAGCACCTCGGCGGTCGTGTGCGTGCGGTCGTAGCGGACGGGGTACGGATCGACGCCGCGGCGCCGCAGCTCGTCGAGCTTCGCGAGCCGGCGGGCCCGCTCACCGGACGGGGAGGTGGGCTCCTCGACGGTCACCGTTCCTGGTTCCGTTCGAACACGATGCGCAGCCCCTGGATCGTCAGCCAGGGCTCATGGTGCTGGATCGTGCGGGAGAAGGGGATGATGGCCTCGGCGACCCCGCCGGTCGCGATCACCGTGCACTCGCCGAGCTCGGCCTGGAAGCGGTCGACGAGCGCGTCCACCTGCCCGCTGAACCCGTACACCGCGCCCGACTGGATCGACTCGACCGTCGACTTCCCGATCACGTGCTTGGGGGGCACGAGCTCGACGCGGCGCAGCGCCGCCGCCCGTCCGAACAGCGCGTCCATCGAGATCTCGATGCCCGGGAAGATCGCGCCACCGAGATACTCGCCCTTGGCGCTGATCGCCTCGATGGTGTTCGCGGTGCCGAAGTCGACGACGATCGACGGTCCGCCGTACTGGTCGTAGGCCGCGACCGCGTTCGCGATGCGGTCGGCACCCACCTCCTTCGGGTTGTCGTAGAGGATCGGCATCCCGGTGCGGATGCCCGGTTCGAGCACCATCGGTGGGTGCCCGAAGTACCGCTCGGTCATCTCGCGCAGCGCCGCGGTGACGCGCGGGACGCCCGAGGCGATGGCCACGCCACTGATGTGCTCGTCGAACGCGAACCCGTGGAACCCGAGGAACTGCTGCACCATGAGCGCGAGCTCGTCGGATGTGCGCTCCGCCACCGTCGCGATGCGCCAGTGGTCGGCGAGCTCGGTGCCGGAGAACAAGCCGATCACCATCTGGGTGTTGCCGACGTCGATGCACAGGAGCATGGGGTCAGCCTTTCGCGCGTTCGTGATCGGTTCGGGCCGGGGCTACTCGGGCGCCAGGTCGAGGCCGAGGTCGAGTGCGGGCGCCGACTGCGTGATGATGCTCGTGGACACGACGTCGGCGCCGGTGGCGGCGTACGCCGCGACGGTCTCGAGCGTCACCCCGCCCGAGATCTCCACGACGACGTGCGGGCGCCCGCTCGCGCGGACGATCGTCACGCATTCTGTCGCCTCGGCGGGGGTCATGTTGTCGAGCATCACGAGGTCGGCCCCGGCCGCGACCGCCTCGGCCACCTGATCGGGCCGGTCGCACTCGACCTCGATCCCCCGCCCCGGCCAGGTCGCCCGGGCGAGGGTGACGGCATCGAGGATCGTGAGCCCCGCGAGGTGGTTGTCCTTGACGAGCACGAGGTCGGAGAGCGAGCCGCGGTGGTTCGACCCGCCGCCCGCCCGCACCGCCGCCTTCTCGAGCGCCCGGAGGCCGGGCAGGGTCTTGCGGGTCTCGACGACCCGGACGGGCCCGCCGGTGGCCGCGTGCTCCACGAAGCGCCGCGTGAGCGTGGCGATGCCCGAGAGGTGGCACAGGAAGTTCAGCGCGGTGCGCTCACCGGTGAGCACGGCGCGCACCGGCCCCTCCACGCGACCGACCGGCTCGTGGGCTTCGACGCGATCACCGTCGCTCGCGCCCCACGAGACGCGGACGCGGGGATCGAGCTGCGCGTAGGCCTCGGTCGCGCAGGCGGTGCCGGCGAGCACACCCGCCACGCGGGGGACGAAGTCCGCCACGACCGTGGCGTCGGCGGGGAGCAGCGCCGCGCTGATGTCACCGAGCGGTCCGAGATCCTCGGCGACCGCGCGGGCGACGGCGTCGACGACCGCGTGCCGCGGAGGGTCGAAGTCGGTGCGCCGGCTCACGACGGCGTCCCGAGGGGCGTCGTGGCGGGGAGCGGCACCGTGAAGGGGAGGGGGACGAGCTCGGGCTCCGCTCCGTGACCGAACACGAACCGCCCGTCGAACGCGGCGGAGCGTTCGGGGTGGTCGAGGCGGGTGTGCGTGCCCCGCGACTCGCGCCGCGCGAGGGCCGCCGCGACGAGCGCGCGGCCGACCGCGAGCAGGTTGGCGTCCTCGAGCGTCGCCGCTCGCATGGCCCCGAGCTCCCCGGTGGCGCGGGTCAGCCGCTCGTGGTCGCGCAGCACCCCCGCGTCGCGGGTCAGCACCCGCTGGAACTCCTCGCGCGCCGTGGGGCCGCCCGTCTCCGGCTCGTGCACCGGACCGGGGACCCAGGGCGCGACGCCGCGCATCACCCCGGTGGAGTCCGGGCGGTCCTTGCCCCGCGTGATGGCCTCGACGAGGCGCGAGCCGAACACGAGCCCGTCGAGCAGCGAGTTCGACGCGAGCCGGTTCGCGCCGTGCACGCCGCTGCACGCGGCCTCGCCGCACGCCCAGAGACCGGGAAGGTTGCTCGCGCCGTCGAGGTCGGCGACGATGCCGCCCGACAGGTAGTGCGCGGCCGGCGCGACCGGCAGGAAGTCGTGGGTGGGATCGAGGCCCACGCCGCGCACCAGGCGCCAGATGGTCGGGAAGCGGTCGGCGAAGCCGGGGATCGCGGTGGCGTCGAGCCACAGGTGATCGACGCCCCGGGCCAGGCATCGACGGGTGATGGCGCGCGCGACGACGTCGCGCGGAGCGAGGTCCCCGAGCGGGTGCTCCTCGGTCATGAACGCGAAGCCGTCGTCGTCGCGCAGCACGGCACCCTCCCCGCGCAGCGCCTCCGAGAGGAGCACGCGTGGGGTCGCCGGGGAGTCGAGCGCCGTCGGGTGGAACTGCATGAACTCGACGTCCGCGACCGCGACCCCGGCTCGCAGCGCCATCGCGATCCCGTCGCCCGTCGACACCGGCGGGTTCGTCGTCACCGCGAAGCACTGCCCGGCACCGCCGGTGGCCACCACCGTGTGGCGCGCCCGCACCTGACGGGGCGCCCCGGCGGCGTCGAGGGCGGCCACGCCCACCGCGCGCCCGTCCTCCACGAGGAGGTCGGTCACGCGCCACCGCTCCCGGACCTCGATGGCCTCGTCGAGCGCGGTCTGGGCAAGTGCCCGCTGGATCTCGGCGCCGGTCGCGTCGCCTCCGGCGTGGATCACCCGCGCCACCGAGTGACCGCCCTCCCGGGTGGTGGCGAGCTCCGTGCCGAGGTGGTCGAACCGGGCCCCGAAGCCGATCAGCTCGCGGATGCGGCCCGGGCCCTCCGTCACCAGCACGCGCACGGCGTCGACGTCGCAGAGGTGGGCGCCCGCGGTCATCGTGTCGGCGAGGTGCAGCTCGGGCGAGTCGACGTCCTCCTCGAGGGCCGCCGCGACCCCGCCCTGCGCGAACGACGTGGCCGACGCGTCGAGCTCGGCCTTGGTGAGCACGATCGTGGAGAGCCCGCGCCGGGCGGCGTGGATCGCCGCGGTGAGGCCCGCGACCCCACTCCCCAGGACCACGACGTCGGTCGCCGGACTCGACCGTCTCACGGCGCAGCCCCCGGGATCAGTCGGTGCCGACGGCGTGGAGCCCCGCCGGGACGGGGCGGTTCTGCTCGTCGACCAGCACCACCTTCGGCGCATAGGTCGCGAGCTCCTCCTCCTCGTAGTCCGCGTACGTGATCACGATGACCTTGTCGCCGGGGTGGACGAGGCGAGCCGCGGCGCCGTTCAGGATCACGTCACCGGGGCCGCCGGCGATCGCGTAGGTCTCGAACCGCGCGCCGTTGTCGATGTCGAGCACGTGCACCTGCTCGTGCTCCCGGATGTCGGCGAGCTCCATCAGCTCCGGATCCAGGGTGATGGAGCCGACGTAGTTCAGGTCGGCGCCCACCACCGTGGCCCGGTGGATCTTCGACTTCATCATGATCCGGCGCATGACACCTCGCTCTCGCTCTCTTGCGCCACGACGCCGAGGTCGACGTCGACACCGGTGGCGCCCACCGACACGGTCATGTTGTCGATGAGGCGCGCTGATCCGACGTGCGCCGCCACCGCGACGAGCACGTCTCCGTCGATCCTGGTGACGGGGGCGAGCTCACCCGCGTCGACCACCTCGGCGTAGTCGAGCCTCACCCGGGGCTCCGTCGCGATCAGACCGGCCAGCACCCGGTGGACGGCGTCGGGGTCGCGCTCACCGTCGACGATCGCCGAGGCCGCGGCCTGCAGCGCGCGTGAGAGCACCGTGGCCGCACGCCGGTCGTCGGCGTCGAGCGCACGGTTGCGGCTCGACATCGCGAGGCCGTCCGCCTCGCGCACCAGCGGGCACCCGACGATCTCGACCGCGAGATCGAGGTCGGCGACCATGCGGCGCACCACCGCGAGCTGCTGGGCGTCCTTGCGACCGAAGTACGCGCGGCACGGCCCGACCATCGAGAGCAGCTTCGCCACGACCGTCGTGACCCCGTCGAAGTGGGTGGGACGCGATCGACCGCACAGCCCCGCCGTGAGGCCGTCGACGTGCACGGTCGTGCGGATCGGCCGCGGGTACATCTCGTCGTCGGTCGGCGTGAAGAGCAGGTCGACCTCCTCCGCCGCGGCCGCCTCGGTGTCGCCCTCGAGGTCACGGGGGTAGCGGTCGAGATCCTCGTTCGGCGCGAACTGCAGCGGGTTCACGAACAGCGACACGACGACGAGGTCGCACTCGGCGCGCGCGCGGCGCATCAGCGAACGGTGGCCGGCGTGGAACGCACCCATCGTGGGCACGAGCCCGACCCGCCGCCCGGCGGCACGCGCGTCATCGCAGTGCGTGCGCAGCTCGTGAACCCGGTTGACCGTGATCACGCGAGCACCGCCCCACGTGCCCCCGCGAGCAACGCGGCCAGGTCGGGATCGTCGCGACCGGTGAGCGCGAGCGCCGCGAGCGCGAGGGCCCGGTACGCGGGTTGCTCCGCCGCGGGGATCGCGTCGAGGTGCGCCGCGACCGTCGCGCGGTCGCCGCGGGCGATCGGGCCTGTGAGCGCGCCGGCGGCCCCGTGGGTCTCGACGTTGTCGATCGTCGTGCGCACGAGCGGCCAGAAGGCGTCCACCGGGACCCCCGCCGCGTCGGCCAGGCGCGTCACCTGCCCGAGCAGCGCGACCACGTGGTTGGAGGCCACTGCGGCGGCCGCGTGGTACGTGGCCCGGTGCGCATCGGCCACCACGAACGGCCGCAAGCCGAGCTCGAGCGCGAGGTCGGCGACGGCCGGCGGGCCGGCGACCGCCGACCACACACCGGCCAGCCGGGTGGGATCGATCCCGGCGAACGTCTGCAGCGGGTGCAGCGCCCCGACCGCCACGTCGGGCCGCGCGGCGCGCAGGGGATCCAGGGCATCGGGACCCCGCGCGCCCGAGCAGTGCACCACCAGCGCACCCGGTCGGAGCCCCGGAGCGATGGCCCTCGCCACTGCGGGGAGCACGTCGTCGGGTGTCGTGACGAGGACCACGTCGGCGTCTCGCCCGACGGCTCCCGGGGTGGCCGGCGGGGCGCCGAGCATGGCCACCGCCCCACGCGTGGAAGCGGCACCGGCCGATCGTCCGGCAACCGCGCTCACGCGCCAGCCCCTCCCCCGGAGCGCGAGCGCGAGCGACGTCCCGACACGGCCGGGGCCGACGAGCGCAACGGTGCGCACGGGCGGAGGGTTCACGGGTCTCGACCCTTTCGTTCCAGCCCACTCGGGGTGCCGGTCTCGGGGCCTCTACGGGACGCGCAATTCTAGGTCGCTCACCCGCACCCCGGTCCACTCGACCTCGCGGACCTCGGGATGGCCCAGGTCGGCGAGCGGCGCGAGCACGAAGCCGCGCTCCCGCCAGCGCGGGTGGGGTACGACGAGATCGGGCTCGTCGAGGACCTCGTCGCCGAACGTCAGCAGGTCGACGTCGAGGGTGCGCGGCCCCCACCGCTCGGCCCGGACGCGCCGTGCGTCGGCCTCCAGCCGCTGCCCGACCTCGAGGAGGCCTCGCGCGCTCAACGAGGTGTCGACGGCCACCGCGGCGTTGAGGTACGCGGGCTGCGCCGGTCCCCCCACCGGTTCGGTCTCGTAGACCCGCGACACCGCCACGACCTCGACGCCGGGGCAGCGCGCCAGCCCGTCGACGGCGTCCTGGAGGTGGCGGAGGCGGTCGCCCAGGTTCGACCCGATGCCCAGGTAGGCCCGCACCATCGCCGGCGGCCCGCCCCGGTCAGCGCTCGATGCTGACGGCCACGTGGTCGACCATCGCGCGCACCGGCGGGTGCAGCTTGCGCACCGTCACCCGCACCCGCTGCACCCGGGTGTCGACGGCGCACACCTCCGCGATGCGCGCCGCGAGCCGCTCGAGGAGCTGGTAGCGCTCGCTGCTCACGACGCGGCTGACCGCCTCGCACACCGCGCCGTAGTCGACGGTGTCGTCGAGGTCGTCGGACTCGCTGGCCGGGGTGAGGTCCACCGCGAGCTCCACGTCGACCTCGAACGGCTGCGGTCGGGTCTGCTCCTCGGGGAGCACGCCGTGGACCCCGAGCTCGCGCAGACCGGTGATGAGGATGTGATCCATGGTTGCTCCCGTCGGCTCGTGGGGCACGCTACGCCTGGCCGACGAGCCCCTCCTCCACGGTCACGGCCACGATCTCCCGGCCGACCGCACCGAGCTGACGGCCGGCGATCTTCTCGATCGTCACCGTGGCCTGGGGGCCGCTCGTGATGGCGTCGGGGAAGGCGAAGAGCAGGTACCCGGCGAGCACGCCGAGCAGGCGATCCCCGAACTCCTCGTGGTGCACGAGCACGCGCTCGTCGGGGTCGGCGAGCCACTGCTGGAGCAGCGTGTAGGCGAGGCGCAGCTGGACGGGCCAGTCCTCGCGCCGACCGAGGGGCACGTGCTCGTACGCGATGCCGGCCTCTTCGTAGGCGTGGAGGTTGTGCGGCGAGTCGAGCAGCGAGAGGACGCGGGTGAAGCCGCTGCCGGCCAGCCAGATGAGCTCCTCCTGGCGGCGCACCTTGCGGTGGTTGCGCGAGAACCCCCCGGGCCGCTCGGAGGCCGCGAGCCGATCCTTGATCACCCAGGTGAAGCCCCGCGGCTCGAGGCCCTGGGCCCAGCGTCCCCTCACGCCGCGGCCTCCACCCGCGCGAGGAGCGCGAGCGCGCGCGCCGCGCTCTCGAAGTCGTGCACCCGCACCACCCGGGCACCGCACTGGGCGGCCCAGACCACCGTCGCGAGCGTGCCGTCGTCGCGGGCGTCGGGAGCGGGCTCGCCAGCGACACCGCCCACGTCGGCGAGCACGCGCCCGATGAACCGCTTGCGCGACGTCCCCACGACGACCGGCGAGCCGACGCGCGCCACGAGCGCGTCGAGGTGGGCGAGCAGCGCGAGGTTGTGCGCCGTGGTCTTGCCGAACCCGATGCCGGGGTCGAGGGCGATCGCCGACGCGTCGATGCCCGCGGCCTCGGCGGCGCCCCGCCGCTCGAGGAGCGCGTCGGCGACCTCGCGCAGCACGTCCTCGTAGCGGGGGTCGTGCTGCATCGTCCGGGGCTCGCCGAGCATGTGGGTGAGCACGATCCCCACACCGCTCCTGGCCACGACGCCGAACATGCGCGGGTCGAAGCGGCCGGCCGACACGTCGTTGACGAGCTGCGCGCCGACGCCGATCGCCGCCGCCGCGACGTCGGCCTTGGTCGTGTCGACGCCCACCGGCACGCCGCACTCCGCGACCAGCCGCGCGACGACGGGCTCCACCCGGCGGCGCTCCTCGGCCGCGTCGACCGGGTCGGCCCCCGGCCGGGTGGACTCACCACCCACGTCCAGGAGGTCGGCGCCGGCCGCGACGAGCGCCAGCCCGTGGGCCACCGCCGCATCGGGCTCGAGCCACCGGCCACCGTCGGAGAACGAGTCGGGGGTCACGTTCACCACGCCCATCACCCGGGGCACGGGCGCGCCCCGGGTTCCGGCATCCCCGTGGGCGAGCCCCACGCCGGACGCCTCGAACCAGTCGAACACGCCCGCAGCGTACCGGCAGGCTCCACCTCGCGGCGCGGGTCCGCTGCGTGACGAGCGCGCCCTACAGCCGGTTCCCGGGGTGGGTGATGAGGCTCATCGCCTCGGCCCGGGTGGCGGGGTTGTTCTTGAACAGCCCGCGCACCGCCGAGGTCACGGTCAACGAACCCGGCTTCTTCACACCTCGCATCGACATGCACAGGTGCTCGGCCTCGATGACGACGAACACGCCACGGGGCGCCAGCGCATCCTGGAGGGCGTCGGCGATCTGCGTGGTGAGGCGCTCCTGGACCTGCGGCCGGCGGGCGAACCCGTCGACGAGGCGCGCGATCTTCGACAGTCCGGTGATCCGACCGTCGTCGCCGGGGATGTACGCCACGTGGGCCCGACCCGTGAACGGCACGAAGTGGTGCTCGCACAGGCTGGCGAGCGGGATGTCGCGCACCATCACCATCTCGTCGTGGTCCGCCTCGAACGTGACCGTGAGGTGGCGCGCCGGGTCGTCGTGGAGCCCGCTGAAGATCTCCTCGTACATGTGCGCGATCCGGGTCGGCGTGCGCACCAGCCCGTCACGATCCGGATCCTCCCCGATCGCGGTGAGGATCTCCCGCACGGCCCGCTCGATCCGGGGCTTGTCGATGCTCGAGCCCGCCACGGGGGGAGCCGACGCGGCCGGCGCGGCCGACGCGGCCGACGCGGCCGGCGCGGCGGACGCGGCGGACACGCCGGACGATCCCGACGAGGCGGCCGCGACGGGCGAGGCGGACGGGGGGATGGGCGCCGGCAACGACTCGGCGGTGCTCATGGACTCGGTCCTCCGGTGTGGGGGTGGGATCCTGGGTCAGGCGCGGGTCGGCCCCACGTACTCGTGGATGCCGGCGAGGTTGCGGTACCGCTCGTCGACGTCGAGCCCGTACCCGACCACGAACACGGGGGGGATGCGGAAGCCCACGTACCGGAGGTCGAGCTCGGTGCGTTGGAGTCCGTCCTTCACGAGCAGGGCGCAGGTCTCCACCGACCGCGGGGCGCGCGCCGCGAGGTTCCGGCGCAGGTACGCGAGCGTGAGGCCCGAGTCGACGATGTCCTCCACGATCAGCACGTCGCGGTCGGTGAGATCGGTCTCGAGGTCCTTGAGGATGCGGACGACGCCGCTCGTGCGCGTCGCCGACCCGTACGACGACACGGCCATGAAGTCGAACTCCACGGGGAGCGCGATCGCACGGGCGAGGTCGCTCATGAAGACGAACGCGCCCTTCAGCACGCCCACGAGGAGCGGCGGGCTCTCGGCGTAGTCGGCGGTGATCTGCTTGCCCAGCTCGGCGATCCGCTGCGCCAGGTCGTCCTCGCCCACGACGACGGCGCCGACGTTCGCATCCATCACCCGTCGACGCTAGCCCGGTCGAGGTGCAGCACTCCGTCCCGGCGGCGCACCGAGCGGCCCCCCGCGAGCTGGGTTCCCCGGATGTCGCCGCGCGCGACCGCGAGCACCCGCTCCACCTCGGCGAACGAGGGAGGCGGGGAGCCCACCCACAAGCGGACGGCCCGCCGGGCGAGCACCACGGGAAGGTCCCCCAGCGCCGCCGCCGGCGCCGGAGCCGTGCCCGCCTCCGGAACCGGAACCGGAGGAGCCGGGGGCCAGGCGCCCCGCGCGAGCTCGTCGAGGTAGTCGCTCTCGCTGCGCAGCACGACGGCCTGGCGCGCGAGCACCGGCACGAGATCGCGACCGGCCGCCGCACCGAGGGTGGGCAGCACCTCGTGGCGCACCCGCACGCGGCGCAGCCCCAGGTCGGCGTTCATCGGGTCGCGCACCGGCTCCACCCCCGCCACCGCGCAGATCGCCTCGCAGTCGGCGCGGCGCAGCCCGAGGATCGGTCGCACCACCCATCCCCGGCGCACGGCCATCGCCCCCAGACCCGCCGACGCGCTCCCCCGCAACAGGTTGAGCACGACCGTCTCGGCCTGGTCGTCGGCGGTGTGGCCCACGAGCACCGCGTTCGCCCCGACCTCCTGGCGCACCGCGTCCAGGGCGTCGTAGCGGGCCGCGCGCGCCCGGGCCTCGAGGTTGGGCCCGGGATCGACGCTGGTGCGGACGCTGCGGGCCGGGAGCCCCCAGCGGCACGCGACGCGCGCGACGAGCGCGGCCTCGCCGGCGGCTTCGCCGCGCAACCCGTGGTCGACGTAGGCCGCGACCGGCGTCAACCCCGCGGCCGTCGCGAGCGCGAGCAGCGCGAGGGAGTCGGGGCCTCCCGAGCACGCGACCACGACCGGCTCGTCGACGTCGCTCAGCCCTTCGAGGCGTGCCACCCAGGGTGCGAGCGGCGCGCACCACGACTGCTCGCTCAAGCGGCGCGGGCGAGCCACCGGTCCGGATGCTCGAGCTCGTCGGCCGTCGGCAGCCACTCGGGCCCCTGCCAGGCGGCGTCGATCGCGCGCGGGCCGGCCTTCGCCTCGATCCCGGCCACGAACGCCTCACCCACCTCGTACTGGCGCAACTTCGCCTCCAAGCCCACCAGCTTGTGGAACAGCCCCGTCAGACCCGTGCTGCGGCGGCGCGGCTCGCGGATGCGCCCCATCCGCACCAGGCCGTGCCCGTGCCGGGCACCCAGCTCGTTCATCACCCGGTTGCCGTGCCCCTCGAGGAGCGTCATGAGCGACTGGATCCGGCCGATCGTGCCCCGATGCTCCGGTGTCGCGAGCAGGGCGACGAGCCCACCGTCGTCGAGGGGGTTGCGCCCGCGCCGCAGCTCCTCGAGCGCGGCTCGCAGCGCGTGCACCACGCGCTTGGGATCCGGGTCGATGGCTCCGAGGAGCTCGCTCACGAGCGAGAGGAAGTACGGACGCAGCCAGGGAACCCCCGTGAACTGCGCGCGGTGCGTGCACTCGTGCAACGCGATCCACAGCCGGAAGTCACGGGGCCGGAACGCGAACCGCTTCTCGAGCGCGAGGACGTTGGCACCCACGTAGTAGACGGCGTCGTCGTCACCACCGCGGTCGCCCGAGGACCCGCCCGGGGCGTCGCCGCCACGCTCGCCCGCGTCGCCGGGGCGCTCACCCGCATCGGTGTCCTGCCCGGGCACGAGCAGGTCGTACTGGCCGAGCACCCGCTGGGAGAACCACCCGAGCAGCACCCCGAGCTCGGTCGCGGTGACCGTGCGTCCCACCGGCGCGAGGGGGCTCCGGGCGAGGCGCTCACCCACCCGGTCGGTGAGCGGCGCGAGCAGGCCGCGCATCGAGGCGACGTTGGCATCGACCCAAGCCGCCCGATCGAGGACCATCGCCCGCACGGGAGAGCCGGAGTGCAGGCCGGTGAAGTCGGCGACGAGCGTCTCGGCCTGCGCGCTCACGGCGACGAAGTCGGGGGCGAGCGAGCTGGCGAGGTAGGAACGGGCGAGCGGGTCACGCCCCGCGACCCGCCGCGCCACGCGGCCGGCCAGCGCCCAGTCGATCGGTTCGGGCAGGCGCGCCCGGTGCGGCTCGACCGGCGCGGCGAGGGTCATTCGACCCGGCGGCCCTTGACCTGCGGGATGAGCACCTTGCGGACGTAGCCGCCGACGAGGAGGGCGAGCACCGCCAGGATGCCCAGCGTCAGCAGCGGAGCGATCCACCAGAACCACTGGTACTGCTCGTTGGCGAGCACGTTCACGTCGGCCTCCGGGGTGACGCGGGCTGTGCCAGCATCTTACGCACCACGAATCGGGGAGGCGCCATGGGAGCGACCGGCGGCGAGCAGGACGGCGACCACGCCGGCGACCAGGCCGGCGACCAGGCCGGCCGATCGGATCATGCTCCGCGCGTGCCGTTCGATCCGTACGCGCCGTCGTCCGACGAGCGCTACGCGGCGATGGCCGCGGTGCGCGCCGCGGGCGGGGTCGTCGACACGACCCAGGGCTGGTACGTGGGCACCGCAGCCGGGGTCGAGACCGGGTTGCGCAACGTCGACCGGTTCGTCGGCTCGTTCATGGACACGGCTTCCCTCCCCGAGGAGGACATCGTCCTCGCGGCGATCCCCGAGCCGCGACACGGGGTGATCCGGCGCGTGGTCAACACCGTGGTTGCGGGACATCGCACCGCCGCCGCCGAGCCGTTCATCCGCGCCGAGGCCGCGCGCCTCGTGGATCTCGCCGTCGCCGACGCGGCGCGCGGCGAGGTGGTCGACCTCGTCGACCGGCTCGCGGATCCACTGCCGTCGGCGGTCATCGCGCACATGACCGGAGCCCCCGTCTCCGATCACGACAAGTTCCGCGTCTGGTCCGACGAGCTCCTCGAAGCGCAGAACCGCGGCGACACCGCGCCCATGCGCGACTTCCACCCCGAGTTCGCCGACTACATCCAGACGATGATCGACGAGCGCCGCGCGACATCGCACCCACCCGACGACCTCATCACCCGCTTCCTGCGCACCGACGTCGACGGCGAGTACCTCTCGGACCGGGCGATCGTCACCCAGACGATGTTCATCCTCGTGGCCGGCAACGAGACGACCCGCAACCTCATCGCCAACTGCCTCCACACCGCAGCCACGCAGACCGAGCTCTACGCACGCCTGCGGGCCGACCGTCGCGACATCGCGCCGTTCGTCGAGGAGTCGTTGCGCCTCGACAGCCCCGTCCAGGTGCTCGGCCGGGCCGTCCTCGCCGACACCGAGATCGAGGGAGCGCCGCTCGCCACCGGCGACCGGGTCGTGTTCGGGATCGCGTCCGCCAACCGGGACGAGGCCGTCCACGACCACCCGGCGGAATTCGACATCGGCCGGCCGCGCCCACGCGAGCACCTCGCGTTCGGGACCGGTCCCCACGTCTGCCCCGGCGCGACGCTCGCCCGGCTCGAGGCAACCGCCATCCTCGAATCGTTCGTCGGACGCGTCGCGTCGGTCCGACTCGTCGACGGCTTCGTGCCTGCGCCCAACCCGGTGTTCTGGGCCAACGGCCATCGGCGCCTCCCGGCGCTCGTCACCCCGGCAGACCACGGAGGTTGACGCTCGATCAGGTGCGCGACCGGCCCCTCGTCGGGCTCAGCACACGAGCCGAGCTCCCGCTCCCCGTGTGGGGTCGATCGCTCCGAGCCCGGGACAAATGCTCCCGAAAGGATGAGGCCCGACCGGGTCAGAGGCGAGATGATCTCGACGACGAGTGCGTCCCCGGCAGGCTCGACGTGCTCGCCCATCAGGTCAACCTCCGCGGGACGCGGCCCGGTGTGTCGCTCCCGAAGGAAGGACGGCGCGTGAACCAGCAGCGGCGGCACGGTGACGGGGCCGTGGGCTCCGGGCGCCGGGCGCGCTGCGCCAGCCCGAGACCCGGCCGATGACCACGTTGCGCCTCGGCATCCCGGTACGACTCAACCCGCTGGCCCAGGCCCGGGCCGTGCGCGATTGGCTCGGCAACGCCGAGGGCCGCCGCCATCGGAGGGTGGCGGTCTCCACCGACGGCCGGCGAGCGCACATCGAGGTCCGGGGGGTGCACCGGCCGGAACGCTCGCCGTTGGTCGACCACGTGCGGACCGCGCTCGAAGGACTCGAGGGCGTCGACTGGGCCGATGTCGACGCCGTGGTCGGGCGGGCCGTGATCCTCTTCGACCCCGAGACCATCGAGCCTGACGACCTCGTCGCAACGATCGAGGCGGTGGAGGACCTCCACGACGCCACGCACGAGCGGTTCCCGCACGACCGACCCGATCATCCTGCGGACCGTGAGCCCATCCAGCGCAACGTCTTCGGGATCGTCGCCGACCTCGTCGGGCTCGGATTCGCCACCACGATCCAGGTGGTCCGGGTCGTGCCGATCCCCGCGGAGATCCCCGGCCTGATCTCACTGGTCGACAGCCAGCCGCGGTTCCGGCGCTTCGTGGAGAACCGGCTCGGTCGCCCGACCACCGACGTGGTGCTCGCGAGCGCCAACGCGTTCACACAGGCGCTCGGGCAGGGCCCGATCGGCCTCGTGGTCGATCTCACCCATCGGGTCGGCACGCTCGGGGAGATGCACGGCCGGCGGGCCGTGTGGCACCTGCGCGAGCCCGAGCTCGTCGTCGGCCGGCACAGCGTCGCCCGGGCCGCGCTCGACTTCCCGCCCCGGCCCACGACACTCCCGCACGGACCGATCGAACGCTACGCCAATCAAGCGGCGATCGGCTCGCTCGGTGCGACCGCGCTCGCCCTCGGTGTCACCCGTGATCCCCGCCGGTCGGCCGACCTCCTGCTCACCGGGATCCCGAAGGCCGCCGCCATGGGGCGCGAGCAATTCGCCGCCCAGCTCGACCGCCGCCTGTCGGCGCACGGCGCCGTGGCGATGGACCCCGCAGCCCTCCGTCGCCTCGATCGGATCGACACCCTGGTCCTCGACGCCCGGGTCGTGACCTCCGACGTCTGGTTCCTGGGAGAGGTCCTGCCCCTCGGAGCCACCGAACCGCTCCAGTGCACGTTGCGCACCCGGCGCCTGTTCGATCCACACGATCCGCATGCCGCGCGGGCCGAGGGCGCGTGGTCGCTGCGCCCGGTGAACGGTGAGCCGCTGCCGCGCGGCGGTGCCACCCGGGCTCGGGAGCTGCGCCGGGGCGGCCACGCCGTCCTCGGACTCTGGCGCGGCGTGGAGCTCCAGGCGCTCGTGGCGGTCGCGCGGGAGCCCGTGCCGATGGCAGGCGACCTCGTCGAGGCCGCCCGGGCGGCGGGCCTGGAGGTCCACCTCGCGGGGGGACCCAGCGCCTTGGCCGAGGCCCTCGGGATCACGACCGACCGGCTCCCGGCGACCGACCTCGCCGCCGAGATCCGGGACCTGCAGACGCAGGGGCGGGTCGTCGCGCTCGTCGCCGGGCACCTCCCCGGGCCGTTGCGGGCCGCCGATCTCGGCCTCGGCGTCGAGGTCGAGGGCGAACCGGCGCCGTTCGGTGCCCACGTCGTGCTCGGGCCGGGCCTCGCCAACGCCTGGCGCATCGTCCGGGCGGCGGCCGACGCTCGCACCGTCAGCGCGCGCAGCGCCCATTGGGCGCTCGCCGGCGCCACGGCGGGCGGGGTGTGGGCCTTCGTCGGGCCGGGACCGGCGGCGGCCCGACGGACCCTGCTCCCGATCAACGTGAGCGCCCTCGCGGCCATGGGGTTCGGAGGCGTCGCCGGGGCCCGAGCGGGATCCCGACCGGCGCCCCGGCCCGGACCTCGTCAACGGTGGCACGAGCTCGATCCCGACACCGCCCTCGACCTCATGGGGGTGACGGCCGACGGCCTCACCCCCGGGGAGCAGGCGGCGCGGCGCGCACGCTCCACGGCGAGGGTCACGCAGGAGCCCGTCGGGCTCCTGCGGGCGACGGCCGAGGAGTTCGCCAACCCGCTGACCCCGCTGCTGGCGATCGGCGCTGC